>CAWWAN010000034.1:0-14425 GCA_963934925.1 uncultured bacterium
ATGGTGCTTTGAAGACTCGTCGCCCTTAGACATCTGCTTAGGTGGCAAAAAGCTATTAGGCAGTGCCGCGCGACGCAAGAACAACTGGATTTTATTTCATGGCTCTTTAGTGTTGGAGGTGCCAAACGAGACTCCAGAAATTGCCGCGCTAGGCTTTGAGCCGAACATTAGTGCTTGCGTTGACGCACTTGCTACAGCTCTCGGCATCGATTTCACCGCCAGTGAATGGACGCTGGATGAGATTAGCTTGGGCGACAGCATTGCCGCCGAGAAATACGCTACAGAAGCGTTCTTGCACAAGAGATAATCACACTGCGCATTGGTAGAATTTAGTTATGCAAGCATATCTTGACTTGGTAAAAAACATCCTCGAGAATGGTGAAGATCGACAAGATCGCACCGGGGTGGGTACGCGTTCTATTTTTGGCACGCAAACGAAATATGATTTGCGCGAAGGCTTCCCGCTACTCACGACTAAAAAAGTATTGTTTAGTGGCATCGTGCGCGAGCTATTGTGGTTCTTGAAAGGCTCGACCAACATTAACGACGAACTAACTCAGTACACTCCAATCTGGGATGCGTGGGCGGATGACAACGGCGACCTTGGTCCGATTTATGGTCACCAATGGCGTAACTGGGGCGGACTTGGCATAGATCAAATCAGTAATGCCATGAACGAGATTAAGAACAATCCTAACTCGCGACGCATCATCGTCAACGCCTGGAACGTCGGCGACATACCCGACATGAAATTGCCGCCGTGCCATTTGCTCTTTCAGTTTTACGTGGTGAATGGCCGCCTCGATTGCCAGCTTTATCAGCGCTCGGCTGATGTCGCACTTGGTGTGCCTTACAACATCGCAAGCTATGCTTTACTGATGATGATGATGGCGCGCTCAGCCAACCTCGAGCCCGGAATCTTCACGCATACCATCGGCGATGCGCATCTTTACCTAAACCACCTCGATGGCGTGCAACAACAACTAACGCGTGACACCTTCGACCTGCCGCAAGTAACGATAGCCGACAAAGACATCGATGACATTTGTTACGAAGATATCGAGTTGCATAACTACACGCACCACCCCTTCATTAAATTTGAAGTCGCGGTATGAGTTTTGCAATCGTAGTTGCTGTTGATGACGAAAATGGCATCGGTAAAAAGGGCGCGCTGCCATGGCGCTTGTCTGCCGATCTTAAATATTTCGCGCAGCTCACTAAGCAAACGGACGGTTTGCCACCGGCAGTAATCATGGGACGCAAAACTTACGACTCCATCCCTGAAAAGTTTCGCCCATTACCGCAGCGACGTAACGTGGTCATTAGTCGCCAAACGGACTTAGATTATGCTGGCGCCGAGATAGCTCACTCTTTACAAGAGGCACTTGATTTGGTGGCAGCAGACGCGGCTCCTATTTACGTCATTGGTGGCGGGCAAATATACGCCGAGGCGCTTAAACACCCCCATTGTGGAAATTTATTCATCACCCACATCGATGGAAACGCCGACTGCGATGTGTTCTTTCCCGATTATTCGCAGTTTAAGCTAGTTTCGGAGCAAGAGAGCCTCACGGAAGGTGATATTTCTTTCAAGTTTTGCAAGTGGCGCGCTTAAATAGAGGGTAATATTTAGGGCAATTCTTTCTTTAAAATGCTCTCACTCCGCGCTCTGACCCTACTCTCCTGCCTGATGACGTCTACGTTGTTAGCGCAAACAACATATCTATCCGAAGACTTCACTAGTGGCGTGCCGCCGGCAGGATGGACAGATACTAAAACTCCTGGCAGCCTAGGATGGCACCAGTCAGCAGGCACACGGGCATGGCACGAAGATGAAAGTGGGTTTACTTGCGACTCCTATTTAATTAGTCCTGACATAGACTTATCGACTGCAACTACCGCCTATTTGCATTTTGCCGGAGAGACCTTCTACTCTACATACATGGCAAACCACCCCAGTACATTCGGTGACGGCGTCAGTACGATTGAGGTTACAACCGATGGCGGAGTAAACTGGACAGTTATATGGACTGATACCACCACTGTCGATAATACTCCTTATGCTCCTAATCTAGGACTGAACGCGTTTGTCGGAAGCGCGACCGTGAACATTGCTATGCATTACTACGGCACATATGCTCATGAGTGGTGGGTGGACTACTTTATTGTTGACGACACTCCCGTGCCAACATTGGCAACAGCTATTAATCCCAATAATGGCCATCCCTACGCCCTACTTGGCGCATCTGATTTGGCAGCAGCAGAGGCCGTGGCCCAAGAGATGGGAGGTCATCTTGTTTCGATTACTGACTTGTCGGAAAACGATTGGATCCGCACTCAATTCGGCACCGTCTCTGGCGTCTCAAACGATTTCTGGTTAGGCTACAACGATGTGCAAAGCGAAGGCAACTTTGTATGGTCGAACGGCGAAGTAACTAATTACGAAAACTGGAATACCGGTGAACCGAATAATTCTGGCAACGAAGACTATGTCCAAATGACTTCTACTGGGAAATGGAATGACACCACCGGCAGTGTAATGGGTCACGGCATTGTGGAGATTTCAGAGCCAAGCCTAGCAATCACTCCACTGATGGCAGGACAACTTGCCACTTTCGACACCGCCAGCTTCCCAGTAGATTCTAGGCTAGCCTACGTGGTCTCCATTAACGGTCCTGGGCCATCCAATACACCATTCGGCCTTGTGCTAGAAGTCGACTTAGATATTATCTCGCCGATATTCCAAGACAACAACGGTAATCACAGCATAAGCACCTACATTCCTGGAAACCTTGGAGGAAGAACTCTATATGCGCAGGTAGTAGTCTTTGAGCCCGACGGTGATATAACCTTATCTAACCCGATCGCCGAGCCGATTAACTAATCGTGGCCAGTAAATAAAAAAACTGCTGAGAGCACGAAGCTTTCAGCAGTGATTTGGCAACCCGGCAAGGACTTGAACCTTGAATGTCTGTACCAAAAACAGATGTGTTACCGATTACACCACCAGGTTAGAAGCGGAAATTATAGCGATAATCTATCTATCGCGCAACACCAAGCGCCCATTCATTGCCAAGAAAAACAAATGCAATGCGTCGCGAACGGACTGACGCTGAATGCGTAACCGTCCACCTAAAGTGTATTGTTGACGAGTCACACTATGGACGCCATCTGCGCCGGCAATCGCGAAACACACTGTGCCAACTGGCTTCTCGACGCTGCCTCCGGATGGCCCTGCGATGCCAGTAATTGCGACGGCGTAATCCGCCTGAGATTTCTGTAATGCGCCGATAGCCATCGCGCGCGCCACCTCCTCGGAGACCGCGCCGTGTTGTTGCAGCAGGGCCGCGTCAACGCCCAACTGGCGCTGCTTGGCATCGTTGGAGTATGTGACCCAGGAACAGTTCAACACGGCTGACGCGCCCGGGATGTCAATCAGGGACGACGCTACTTGACCGCCGGTGCAGGATTCGGCGCAGGCCACAGTAATATTCTTTTCTACGGCTAGCTCAACAACACTGGCAGCCAAACTCACGTCGCCCTCTCCCCAAAGCCATTGCCCTAGTTTGTCAGCAATGATGTCGCGGCAGTGTTGCAAATAGTGGTCCGCGGAATGCGCGGTATCGGGGCGGGCTAGCAATGAAATGGTCACACCTTGTTCGCTAGCGGTGATTCCGAGCTGAGGATTGGCCTTGGCATCAAACAACTCGCTAATGGTACTTTCAAGGTTAGCCTCTTTGGCGCCAATGAAATGCATGGTGTGATAAGCCATCTGCGGCAGATCGCCGAACATGTCGCTGAGCAGTGGCACGGCGCCTTGCATGAATGTTTGCTGACACTCAATAGGTGGCCCCGGCAGCGCCAGGTAATGACAGCCACTAGAGAATTGCGCCATGATGCCATCGGCACTTCCGGCTGGATTATCAATGGAAGTCATCTCTAATTGCAGAGCTTCGACTTCGCCATAGACACGATCGTCAGCAGTGGGGCCTAGTCCTCCGCTAGAAATAATTAAATCGAATTGAGAGGCCAGTTGCGTGAGCTGTGCAGTGAGTTGCTGCGGCGAATCGGATGTACAGCGCTGATGGCTGACAGGCATGGATAGTTTCAGTAGCTCGGCACCAAGGAATGCCGCATTGGTATCGATAATGCGACCATTTAATATTTCATCACCAATGGATAGGATGCAAACGCGTGGCGCATCAATCATTTTTCTTTTTCTGGAAGCGCATCAGCAATAGTCCCACTTCGAATAAAACGATGGTCGGCATCGCCATCATCAGTTGGCTTACGGGTTCAGGCGGAGTAAACATCGCGGCAAGCACGAAAGCGCCAAGGATAAAGTGTCGACGATACTTAGCGAAAAACTCTGCGGTTACTAAACCTGTTGCGCCTAGTCCTAACATCAACACAGGTAGTTGAAAGACCAAGGACAAGGCAATGGTGAACAACATGAACAATGAGAAATAAGACTCGAGACGATACGTCGGAATGACCAAATCTGGGTTTGGCATCGCGTATAAAAACTCAAGGATCGTAGGGATAATAAAAAGATATCCGAACGCCATTCCGACTACTGAGAAACAAAGCGAAAACGGTACGTATTTGAGCACAGCAAGCTTCTCATTCTTGTACAAGCCGCTCGAAATAAATCGCCACAACTGAAACAGTAAGAATGGCAGAGAAACCACCACCGAGGACAAGAAACACACCTTCAAGGTGTAAAAAACATCTTCGAGCGGCGAAAGCAGAGTCAACTTCGCCTCGACATCCACCGGTGGCTCGTGGTGCTTAAGCGCCTCAACGGCAGATAAGTGCGGCGCCATGAACAACTCTTTCAGCTGATCGCCAAGACCAGCCCAGAAGACAAGGAACAACACAAACAGCACTACCAAGCTATAGCCGAGTCGCTTACGCAACTCATCTAGATGCCCGCCAAGGGACATTTTATGCTCGGTTTTTGATTCAGTCATTCGCCCAAAAGCTGTGTTCAGAAAAAAAGGGCTGTCGATCGGAAATCGACAGCCCTAATGTTTGGTCTAGATTACAGACCTAACCACTGTCCCCAATCACGCTGAGGGATAATAGCAACAGACTTTGATGTCGCTGCCTTGTGAGCGGCATAGGTGCCCCATGGCATTACTTCTCCAGTATCTTCATCGAAGAATGCTGTGCCGAGAAGCAGGAAGTCTGTTTCAACACTCACGCCCTCGCGGACCTCGATGCCAATAGCTGCGAGCTTTGAGCGCATATCGTTTTTGTTGTAAAGGCCAAAGCCATCGCCTAACAATGAAACAATCAACTTGCGGCTTGGATCGAAGACGGCGTTAACCAATACATCGTTAGCGCGAATAGGATCGTACTCATCGGCTGTAGTAAGGATTACTGCGCGTGACTTCATAGCCTCGACTGCAACAACGCGGACGCGGCCCTTAACACGGTTAGTGTTGGCGTTGCGTACTTCGAATTCCATTCCGGATGCAAGGCGTTGGTTGTGACCAAGGTCAATCCAGACATTTTCTGGGCCAACAGCAAGAACTGAGCCATCGTTAGTGTCTGCGCGACGCTCGACTACATTCAGGCGGCCAGACAAAATATCGTTGCGCTGAGTTAAGTGCGCAAGCGATTTGCGAGAGTCACGCGCTTGCTGATCGTTAAGTTCGCGCAAGTCGGTGATTTCACTTTGAAGATCGCGCATTTGATCGCGAAGACCATCGCGTTGACTCTCGAGGTCGCTGATTTGATTATCTTTCGAGTTACGCATATCTTCTTTTTCAGTGCGTAGATTTTTGATAGTCATATCGCGCTCGCGCTGCACAGTTTTAGCAGCAGCATCTTTTTCGCGGACGGAGTTACGCAAGCCATCGATTTCTACTTGCTTAGACTCGCTAGCAGAAACTTCACTTTCGTACTTAGCGATTACCGGCGCAGCAACGTCTTCCATTTTCGTTACGTTACTTTCATCTAAGCCAAAGCGCGTCACGTATTCAGCGACTTGACGATCGATAGCTTCAATCGAAACGTTTTTACCTTCGGCGTCACCAAAACCTAAATGTTGGTAATCGGCAGCACGAGTAAGACGTAACTCGGCAAGTTGGGCTTTAAGGTCTGTTGCAGCGGCATCAGACACCTCGGCCTTTTGAGTCATTAAAGTAAGTTGGTCGTTTTGGATAAATCCGAAACCTAATGACAAGAACATGATAACGGCAAAAGCGATTATCCACATTAAGCTGACTTGAGCAGCGCCTCGATTTGATTGGTACATTTAGCTATTGTGCTTTTAGAGTAGTAACCCGGGAAAGGATTGGCATAGAATTTACGCTTGCGCCACAGATGGGTCAAGGCACTATAAGGGAAGCATTTATGACTACACCACCCCAACACCCTAATTTCATCAGCATCGGCGTCTCTGGCGGCATCGGTTCGGGCAAATCTACCGTTGCCCGCGAGATTTGCATTACCCTCAACGCCCAGCATATCAACGCCGACGATATTGTTTCCGAATTATTACAACAAGAAGGGGTTGTAAATGAGATAATATCTGCCCTCGGGCAGGAAGTCTGCGATGAGCTGGGTGCCCTGAACCGTACCCAGCTCGGCTTAATGGTATTTCGCGACGAAAGTAGTCGCTTGCTGCTCGAGCAAATCCTTCACCCCAAGGTCCGAGAAATTATTTTCGCAGAAATAAGTTTTCTAGCAGAACAGCAGCCAAATTTAGTGGTCATGCTCGACATTCCCCTACTTCATGAAGGGGGCCTCGACAAATTATGCGACTTTGTGATCTTTGTCGATACTCCTGAGGAGCAACGCTCTACGCGTGCTTGTGAGCGCCATAGCTGGAGTATCGACCATTGGCAAGCACGAGAAAAAATGCAGATGCCAATTGCGTCCAAGAAGTCGTTGGCAGATGCTATTCTATGCAACGACTCATCCTTAAGCGCGCTTCGCGAACAAATAGAACTTTTAGTTCCGCGCCTTAAGAGCCTGACGCCGCGCACATTATCTTCGCGCTGGCCCGAAAACTAAAAACCGCACCAACACATGGCCGCATCCAATCAACGCAGGCGTAAACCACGTCGCCGTCGCCGTCGCCGCGCTACACAGCAACGCCCGAACAACCAATCTTTTGTGGCAACTCAACTGCCGCCTGCTCCTGAAAACGAGTGGGCACAAAAAGATGTTAAGTCGTTTGCGACGAAACGTAAAAAAGCCGATTTCCAATTATCGACCTTCATTAAATTAGATTTGCCCGACTTACAAGACTTGGCCGACAAGGCTGGCGTCGAAGATGCCCTAGGATTGCAACGCGGCGAATTGTTACGCCGCTTAATTCGCACGCAATTTAATGAAGGGCAAGTGTTCTTCACTGAGGGCGCACTTGAAGTCACAGCTGAAGGTCATGGCTTTTTGCGCCACAACGAAAACGACTATACTCCTAACTTCGACACCGATGCATTGCTGCACAAAGCCTTAATTGAAAAACATCACTTGCAAGCAGGGCAAATTATTTCTGGCGTGTTGATGCCCTTGCCGGAAGAAGAAGGCAAAGAGGATATGTTAGTGCTGCACGAAGTACTCGCAGTCTTTGGTGACGATCCTGAAAAGCAGTTTTCAAATGTTCCTTTTCACGACTGCACCCCACTTTATCCTGAAGAGCGTTTGCGCCTTGAGACTGATAAAGATGTCACGGAAACACGCATTATTGACTTGGTCTCGCCGGTTGGGAAAGGTCAGCGTGGTTTAATTGTGGCGCCGCCGCGCACTGGCAAAACAGTCTTGCTGCAACTGATTGCCAATGCTATCTGCACCAACTATCCCGAATGTCACCTGATGATTTTACTGGTTGATGAACGCCCTGAAGAGGTGACGGATTTCGAACGCTCAGTGATAGGTGAAAATCGCGAAATTGCAGCTAGCACCTTCGACGAGCCTCCTGAACGCCATATTCAGGTGGCCGAGCGCGTTATTGAACAAGCCAAGGCACGTGTCGAACAAGGACAAGATGTCGTGGTGTTATTAGATTCGATTACCCGACTAGCACGTGCTTACAATAATTGTGCGTCGTCCAACTCAAAGATAATGACCGGTGGCTTGGTGTCTGATGCGTTGTTGAAGCCGAAACGATTCTTTGGCGCAGCCCGCAACATCGAAAACGGCGGCTCGTTAACTATTTTGGCAACAGCATTAATTGATACTAATTCAAAAATGGATGAAGTGATTTTCGAAGAGTTTAAAGGCACTGGCAACATGGAATTAGTTCTTGATCGGACTTTAGCCGAGCGTCGAGTTTGGCCAGCGATTGGCATCAATCCATCAGGCACGCGTAAAGAAGATTTGTTGTTTACCTCAGATGAGTTGCAACGCGTTTACTTAATGCGCAAAGTCTTGAACGAAATGAATCCAGTTGAAGCCATGGAATTATTAGTGCAACGCATCGAAACTTCTGCTGACAATGTCGAATTCCTCGATCAGTTGTCAGGTGGTAAGTAAATGAAATTAAAATTACTTATCGTGTTGCCGTGCGCCGTAAATGCCTCCCGAGGCAATACTACAACCGCACGACGTTTAGCTGAGGGCCTAGAGGCGCGCAAGCATCAAGTCACGATTATTGACATCAACGCGCTAGACGATGTTAGTGAGAAATTTGATTTGCTGATTGCTTGTCATGCCGTTGACACTGCTCCGCTGGTTCAGGCTTGGTGCGTAGAAAACAATTCACAATACGTGGTGCTGTTTACTGGCACTGACCTAAATGGTAAGCCGCCTGCACATGTAAACGCAGCAGTTGCCGCCGCAGAGCATTGCATTAGCTTGGGCGCTGGCCCTGGAAGACGCGCTAAAGATTTGTTTGAATGCGCGCGCGGCAAAACTACCATCATCCCGCAGGCCGTTTTATCCTTACCGCGATCTACTAAAAGTGATTTGCCCGAGGGCATGCCCGCGCTGACCAATGAAAGCGAACTCGTGATCGTGCCAAACGGCATTCGTGCGATAAAGAATGTTAGCGAGACGCTCTACGAGATGGCCGCCTTGGTGAAAGAACGACCACAATTAGTGGTTTGTTTTGCCGGCCATGATTTCGGCGGCAAGTACTCTAAAGAGTTTCACGCTGAATTAGCGAAGCACAGTTGGGCGCATTATTTAGGTAACCTAAGTCGTGTCGAATTATCGGCAGTGGTCAACGCGAGCAAAATAGCGATAAGTTCAAGTCACTCTGAAGGTGGTGCACCGAATGCGTTACTGGAGTGTATTGCCGCAGGGCGCCCTGCTCTTGGCAGTGAAATTGCGCCGCACCGCGAGTTACTTGGCAAAGAAAACTGCTTCAGGTTCGGCAAAGAAATGCGTCGCCTAGTGCGGTCAATTTTAGAAGACCCAGAGGCTGCGATGCTCACCACGCGCAAGCTCGAAGAGAAAGTCCGTTTCAAGCATGGCCTCAGCGCCGAGTCATTGGCATGGGACCGCTTATTGCTTACACTTACGAAAGGCGCTAGCTAAAGCTAGTCTAGTCCTTTTTCGGTTAAGTAATTTTGCGCATCGAGAGCTGCGGCACAGCCCATACCTGCGGCAGTAATCGCCTGGCGGTAAATAGGGTCGTGTACGTCTCCGGCGGCAAACACTCCCTCTACGGAAGTGCGAGTGCCATTGGTTACTTTAAGGTAGCCGACGGCGTCTTTTTCAAATTCGTCACCTAAGAACTCGGTGTTTGGCTGGTGACCAATCGCAACAAACATACCTTCGCATGTGAAATCTTCGAAGCTACCGTCTTGAGTATTTTCTAATTTTACACCAGACAGTTTGCCGTTTTCGCCCGTATATATTTCTGACACTTGACGCCAAAGTTTCCATTCGATTTTCTCATTGGCACGTGCGCGGTCTTCCATTACTTTCGAAGCACGGAAAACATCGTGACGGTGAATCACGGTCACTTTTGAAGCGAAGCGGGTTAGATATATCGCTTCTTCCATTGCAGTGTCGCCAGCTCCGATGATAACGAGTTCTTTGTCGACGAAAAATGCACCATCACAAGTGGCACAAGCAGAAACACCAAAGCCCATCAGTTCAGACTCGCGTTCGATACCCAGCAACTTTGCGCGGGCGCCGGTTGCCAATATCACAGTGTGCGCTTCGTAGGTTCCCCCGAAGTCGTCTTCGAGAACGAAGGGGCGCTTGGAAGTATCAATCGCTTTTATATTCTTGAATTCAACAAACTCGGTGCCGAATTTTTCAGCTTGCTTGCGGAAATCAGCCATTAGCTCGGGTCCCATGACACCATCTGGGAAACCAGGGTAGTTTTCGACATCGGTAGTGATCGTCAGCTGCCCACCAGGCTGCATACCTTCGAATTGCAGTGGCTTAAGACCAGCACGAGAATTGTAAATGGCCGCAGTGTAACCTGCTGGACCAGAACCGATGATTGCGACGTTGTAAACCATAGTGGCGGATATTCTAAAATAGCCGGGGCCTTATGAAAGAAAATATACCTAACTCTTATCCGGTAGTCGTCACCGGTGCCTCGACTGGCATCGGCTTCACTACCTGCATCGATCTCGCTAGCCGAGGTATTCCCGTTTATGCAGGCGTGCGCAAGCAAAGTGACTTTGACAAGTGGTCAGGTATTGAGGGCGTACATCCGCTTATGCTAGACGTATGTGACGCCGTACAAATCTCCACGGCCGCCGAGCAGGTCGCGCGTGAGCACCCTGGAGGCATTCGCGGCTTGGTTAATAACGCCGGCATTGCCGTGGCCGCCCCGCTCGCCATTATCCCGATAGACGCCTTTGAACAGCAAATGGATGTCAACGTCACCGGTTTATTGCGCGTCACTCAAGCATTCATGCCTTTGATGCGACCCGGTTCGCGCTTGATAAATGTGTCATCAATGGCGGGCAAGGTTTCGTTTCCTGGAGCAGGCGCTTACCACGCATCGAAGCACGCAGTCGAAGCCATCAGTGATACCTTGCGTCTAGAATTAAAAAGCAGCGGCATAAAAGTCAGCATCATTGAGCCCGGACGCATCGCTACTCCCATTTGGCAGAGTTCGCGTAATACCGCCGAAGAATTATTACGGCGTATCCCGCCAGAGCAATTCGCACCCTACAAGAAACTTATGGACGCTGTCGCCAAATCGGTAAATGACGCGGAACACAATGGTGCCTCGCCGATGTTATGCGCCAATGCTATTTATGCCGCTCTTACCGCAAGCCGACCGCGCACTCGCTATGCTGTCGGCCGCGATGCCAAGTTACTTATGTTTTTCCGCAGATTCTTATTGAGCGACAAAATGTGGGACAAATTGGTGCTGAATGACTTAAAATCTTAAGCTACATGCCGACTACCCGCACGAAGAAAGAAAAAGTTACAGCAGCAACTGCTAATAGATATGCGTTGTATGAAGGCTCCGTTTATGACCCTGATGCCGACCACGATTTCTTGGTCGAGACCTATAAAGAAAAGCGCAATCGCCGTCCGTTGTTATTGCGCGAAGATTTTGCTGGTACATCCTTGTTGTCAGCAATGTGGGTACAACGCCATCGCGAATCTCAAGCGTGGGCGATTGACCTAGATCCAGAACCGCTTGCTTGGGGCAAAGAGCAACACCTCAATCAGCTTAATCCTCAAGAACAGCCCCGTGTCACGCAGGTTGAAGCGAATGTACTTGATGTAGAAACCCCGATGGTTGATGTGCTCACGGCATTCAATTTTTCTTATTGGTGCTTTAAAGATCGCAACTTGATGCTGGACTACTTCAAAAAAGTTCATGCTGTATTGAAGGATGACGGAATGTTCGCAATCGATTTAATGGGTGGCCCTAGCAGTCAATCGGAGTGTGAAGAAGAGCGCGAAGAAGGCGGATTTGATTATGTGTGGGAGCAAGAAAATATGTGCGCAATCACCAACGACATCAAATGCTATATCCACTATAAGTTTAATGACGGCACCAAGCTTGAAAAAGCATTTACTTATGATTGGCGGCTGTGGTCTTTATCTGAATTACGCGACATCATGGCTGATGCCGGCTTCAAGTCTGCTGACACCTATTGGGAAGGCACCGACGACGACGGCGAAGGTGATGGCAACTATACGCTTGAGACTACTGCTGAAAACGAAGAGTCGTGGGTAGCGTATTTAGTAGCCTGGAAATAAGTATTTCACTCAGTGCCGGCCTTGCGGCGTAACTAGCCTCTACAAGCCATAAGCCGAAGATACTCGGTCTTTTAGATGCTCCAACAGCGGGCCCGCGCAAAGCTCTTCACCAGTGGCACGCTTCAGCAATTCGAAGGTCGAATAGCGATTCCCATGTTGGTGGATATTGCTGCGCAACCAGCCTAATAACGGCGCGAAGTCACCTTTAGCGAAAGGCGCCTGCAGGTCACCCAACTCGGCCTCAGCGGCCTTGTAAAGTTGGGCGCAAATGATGTTGCCTAAAGAATAAGTAGGAAAGTATCCGAAAGCACCCATCGCCCAATGAATGTCTTGCAACACCCCGTCAGCCACGTTGCTAGCGCTAACCCCGAGCAACTCGCGGTATGTGTTATCCCACAACTCGGGCAAATCCCCAACCTCGACCTGATTAGAGAACAACTTGCGCTCGATCTCGAAACGCACCGCCACATGCAAGTTATAAGTAGCTTCGTCAGCCTCAACACGAATCAGAGATGGACGGCTAGTATTCTGCGCCTTCACCATCTGCTCAACGGAGCAGTGCGCTTGCTCGGGGAAAGCAGTTCGGAAATGTGGCATGGCCCACTCCCAGAATCCTGCACTACGGCCAACCATGTTTTCCCACAGCCGCGATTGTGATTCGTGCATGCCTAAACCGGTCGCATTAAACAGCGGGGTTCGCGCTAAATCACTCGAAAAACCTTGCTCATACAAAGCGTGTCCCGCTTCATGCATCACTCCGCTCAAACCAGAACGGAAATCGTCATCAAGCCAACGCCAAGTGATGCGCACATCGCCGGCGCCAAAAGTTGTACAAAACGGATGCGTGGTCTTATCGAGACGCCCGGCTTCAGTGTCGTATCCCATTTTTTTCGCAATCAACATAGCAAAATCACGTTGCGCATCCGCGGAGAAGTTTCCCATTGCACAGGACTCGTCAACAGGCGCGGCAGCGTTGGCAGCTTTAATTAATGGTGCCAACTCGCCACGCAGTTCATCAAAAATGGGCACTAGCTGCGCTTCGGTAACACCCTCTTCATAAAGATTAAGCATGACATCGTAAGCCGGAGAATCTGGGTCTAAGGCCGCAGCTTTTTCGCGGTTAAGTTTAACCAATGCGATCAACTGCGATTCAAACAGCGAGAAGTCAGACTCTTTGCGCGCATTCTGCCACGCTACCAAACCATTTGATTCGGCTTCGGCAATCGCTGTCGCCAAGTCAGCAGGGATACAATTCGCTTCATTAACTTTTTTCTGCGCACGTAAAACCTGTGCGTGCTCGATACTGCTCTCTTCAACTTCCGTCAACGCGTCATCAATAGCCGCGCGTAACTCAGGTGCATTCAATTTGGCGTGCCGCATGCCCGTTAAAGTAGAAATGATTTTACCACGGGCAGTCGCACCCTTCGCTGGCATATATGTTTCTTGATCCCACCTAAGGACCGAGTTCGCATTATCTAAGTCAGAGACCTCGCCCCATAGTGCGAGCATTTTTTGGTATGCACTAGTCATCTTATTACAGTTTTTTAATGATGTAGCAGTCGATGCCAATTGCTTTTTCATCGACACTACGAAAGCCTAGAACATGGGAGTTGCGTGCCATCATGCGCACGGCACCTACCGCTATCAAACCACTCGTACCTACATCATCAGAATTACAATCGATTACCTCGCCAGTAGCCTTCCCGTCAATCAAGACCTGCGCTTTGCCGAAGCCAGGACCCGTCATCAACTGCACTTCAAAACTATAGTTGCCTGACTCGGCGATACTGTAGTCAAACAGAATAGCCTGCATCGGCGCGGATGGCATCCATTTAGTGAATTGGAGGCTGCTTACTTCACGAGAAGAATCTACCAGCACGACCTCAATAGTCGAGCCTGTTGACATACGTGGCTTAGCAATGTGTTCTGCTTCATTTGCACCATCAACGACAAAGAAAGTAGGTAGTGGATTGTCTGCATGCAAGCGCTGGGCCTGCGGGTAAGTGACTGCGCCAGCAACCTTCGCGTCGAGACTACCGAACCACCAAGTACTGAGACAGTAATTTGTCTTTTCATCATCTGCCAACTTAAGAGCCGGGTTGTAGGAGAGCTCCGTTTCTGACGACGGCGCCGCGCTTAGATACCAACGCATAAAGCTGTTATTACCAAACACACCCGGACCTTCGCGACGCAATATTTGCTCGCCGTGAGTTAAATCCGGCAAGTGACTTGCGGAGGCGAATCCAAAATCTTGGTCTTGAATGACTTGAGAGCTGCTCGG
>CAWWAN010000035.1:0-14089 GCA_963934925.1 uncultured bacterium
CAGCGCACATTCGTCAAATCAGAATTTTGACTGGCGGTAACATGCACCCGATGGCAGCTTATTTACTACTACGGAGTCTGCCTACTTTGCCGATGCGTGTAGAGCGCGCGCAACAAAACGCGATTCACTTGGCGAACAAGCTCGAGGCACATCCAGCAGTCGCCAAGGTGCATTACCCAGGGCTTGCTGCATCAGACCCACGCGGTTTGGTAGCAAAGCAAATGAAAGGTCCAGGCTCGGTCATCTCCATAGAGATGCTTGGCGGTTACGAGGCAGCGTCCAAAGTCATGAAGAGCACCAAATTGTTTATTCCAGCAGTGAGCTTAGGCTCAACTGATAGCCTGATTGAGCACCCTGCCGGGCTTACTCACCGCATCGTCAGCGAAGACGGTCGTAAATCAGGCGGTGTCACCGAAGGCATGCTGCGCTTGGCGGTAGGCATTGAGAATCAAGACGACCTCTGGGCTGATATTGACCAAGCGATTAGTGAATAGGAACATATGGGGTGGGTGCCACCCCATATGTTATGGTCTAAACGCGTCTAACGAATCCGGATTTGCTAAGGCTTCACTGTTAGCTACATCGCGCCCGTGCAAGACATCACGCACAGCCATCTCGGATATTTTTCCGCTGCGAGTGCGCGGGATGTCATTGACTGCCGAGATTTGAGATGGGACATGGCGCGACGTAGTATTCTCGCGGATGCGCTGCGCAATCTGCTGTTGTAGTTCTTGGCTAAGTGGAATGTCGCCGGACATCACCACGAATAGCACCACTTCTTGGTCGCCGTCGCTAGTGCTTTTGCCTACTACTACCGCTTCAAGAATCTCGGAAAAATATTCTACTTGGCGGTAAATTTCGGCGGTGCCGATACGTACTCCTCCAGGATTAAGAGTCGCATCTGAGCGACCGTACATGATTAAACCATCGTGTTCGGTTATTTCGACCCAATCTCCATGTCGCCAAACACCGGGGAAGAACTCGAAGTAAGCTGCCAAGTAACGTGCATCGTTATCGTCTTGCCAGAAGCCGATTGGCATCGACGGGAAGGATTGCAAGCAAACTAATTCTCCGGGCTCGCCGATTAACTTCGTTTGCTCCGAGTCATAAATAGCTACATCCATGCCAAGGCCGCGTTGCTGAATTTCACCACGCCATACCGGAGAAATAGGAGAACCAAGTGCGAAGCATGACAGTAAATCTGTACCACCAGTTATCGAAGCAAGCAATAAATCTGACTTAATGTTCTCATAGACCCAATCAAAGGATTCAGCTATCAGGGGAGAACCTGTCGACAAAATGCAGCGCAACGAACTCAGATCATTATCACCACGCGGATTTATTTGGGCCTTCTTACAAGCGTCAATAAACTTTGCCGAAGTACCGAAGACGTTAATCTGTTCACTATCAATAAGATTAAACATCTTCGAAGCATCGGGGTAGAAAGGATTGCCATCGTAAAGAACTACTGTAGCGCCAACTGCGAGCGCCGAACTTAGCCAATTCCACATCATCCAACCAGTGGTGGTGAAATAGAATATCTTTTCATCTGGACGCAAATCGCAGTGCAATGAATGTTCTTTGCGGTGCTGCAACAAGGTTCCACCTTGACCATGAACAATGCATTTTGGTCTCCCCGTAGTGCCTGACGAGAACATGATGTACAAGGGGTGATTGAAGTCGAGCGCTACAAATTCGAGCGCGCCACTCATGCCCGCCATCGCGAAATCGTCAAACAGAGCATGTGGTGTTGCCAAGCCATCTTCAACATAGTTTGCAGCGGCAGTAGCATCAGCGTAAGGAACGACCACGACCTGCTCAACACTCGGCAGGCCACCTACTATTTCGCGCAATTTATCACTGACGTCAATGACTTTTGATTTGTATGTATAAGCCACGCATCCGAGCAACACCTTCGGCTCTATTTGTCCGAAGCGATCGATAACGCCAGCGACGCCGAAGTCTGGTGAGCATGATGACCAGACGGCGCCCAAACTTGAGCTCGCTAACATGGCAATAATGGCCTCGGGAACGTTGGGTAAATATGCTGCGACACGGTCACCTTCACCTACTCCTGCGTGCATGAGTGAGGTGCGCAGGCAGCGCACTTGCTCCGCTAGCTGCGCGAAAGTTATTGCACGGCGACTGCCATCTTCAGCAACAAAAACAATGGCGTCTGCATGGTCGCGACGGTGCAACAAATTCTCAGCGAAGTTTAATTTCGCTTTCGGGAACCACTGTGCTCCTGGCATCTCATCCTGCCCGAGGACGACATCGCCCATCTCGCCGATGATCTCAAACTGTTGCCAAATTTCTTTCCAGAACTGTTGACGGTTATCAACCGACCATTGCCACAGTTGGGAGTACTCGACATCGGAAGCCGCGGCAACAACGCCCGCTTGTTCAGCAAACTGGGCCATCTGCGATTGTGCAATCGCGGATTTACTAGGCTGCCAAAGAGGTCCTGTCATTTAAGTAATGACTTGATGCTTGCGCCCTACTTTAATGAACGCCGTTACAGCTTTTTCAATTTGTTCAGGAGTGTGACCTGCAGAAATTTGCACTCGAATACGAGCCTGTCCGCGCGGCACCACTGGGAAGCTAAAGCCAATGACGTAAATACCTTCGCCTAACATGTCGGCGGCAATATCAGAAGCCAACTTGGCATCGCCAAGCATGATGGGCACAATCGGATGCACGCCTTCTTTAATATCAAAGCCAGCCTCCGAAATTAGCTTCCGGAAGAGCTTGGTGTTTTCTTCAAGGCGATCGCGTAACTCGGTGGTGCTACTAAGACGCTTGAAGACCGCAAGCGATGCGGCAACAATAGGTGGCGCCAAAGAATTAGAAAACAGATACGGGCGCGAACGGTTGCGTAACGCATCGACAATCGTTTTGGAAGAACAGGTATACCCACCCGAGGCACCCCCTAGAGCTTTACCTAGAGTTGAAGTGATAATGTCAACGCGCCCCATCACACCACAGTGCTCGTGAGTGCCCTTGCCGTTAGCGCCCATGAAACCAGTCGAATGCGAATCATCGACGTGCACCATGGCACCATACTTGTCCGCCAGATCGCACAGATCTTGAAGGTTGGCCAAGTATCCATCCATTGAGAATACACCGTCTGTAGAAATAAGGATGCGCCGTGCATTTGCCGCCTGCGCTTCTTGTAGACAACGTTCGAGGTCGGCCATATCGCTATTGTTGTAACGGAAACGCTGCGCCTTGCATAAGCGTACGCCGTCGATGATGGAGGCGTGGTTTAACGAATCAGAGATAATGGCGTCTTCAGCAGTTAACAAAACTTCGAATAATCCGCCGTTGGCGTCGAAACAGCTTGAATAAAGAATCGTATCTTCAAAGCCCAAGAACTCTGAAATGTTAGTCTCGAGTTGCTTGTGGATGTCTTGTGTTCCGCAAATGAAACGCACCGATGACATGCCGAAGCCGCGCTCTTGCAAGCAATCGCTGGCTGCTTTGATCACTTCATCGTCGTCCGACAAACCAAGGTAGTTGTTAGCACAAAAGTTTAGAACTTGATCACCGCTATCGACCTTGATACGGGAATCTTGTGGCGTAACAATAACGCGCTCGCTCTTCCAAAGTCCGGCGTCTTTAATCTCTTGAAGTTCGGCGGCGATTCCGTCGAGAAAGGACTGCTTAGAGTTATCCATATTATTTTTGTGGGTCTAAAACTACTTTTAGTGCTTGACCAGAATCAAGCAATGCGATGCCGTGCGAGAATTCGCTAAGCGGCAAGCGGTGCGTAACTACGTGCTCGATATTTAAGCCACGCTCGAGCAAAGACAGCATTTCTGTCCAGGTGCCAAACATGCGGCGGCCGAGAATACCTTTCCAAGTGATTCCTTTAAAGATGAAATCACGCGCGAAGTCTTGAATAGCGAGGTCACTGCCTGAAGGTATGCCAAGTTGCATCATTTCGCCGCCAGGATACAGCAAATCGAGGCCTACTTTAATGGCTGCGGGTGCTCCTGACATTTCAAGTACAACATCAACACCGCCGTTAGTCTGCTGGCGAATTTTATCAAGCATTGAGCTGCCTTCAGTAGCAGGATTGTGTACGAAAATAGGTACTTTTGAATCTAAAGACTCGACCCAGTCACGCGCGCGCTGTGAATTGCCCTGTTGCACTTCGCAAATAGTCAGCGACGCTGCACCTTCAAACTCAACAACGCTGGCCGCCATCGCGCCAATTGCGCCATAGCCACTCAGCAAAACGTGTCGACCCGCAATCGACGATGCCGACTCAACAGTGTGCACCGCATTACCCAAAGCGTCGAGCAAGGCACCAATATGCGGCGGCACAAATTTTTCGTCAAGCCGCACCACGTTAGAGGCGGGCACCACCACGTATTCAGCGAAGCAGCCGTCACGATGCAAACCCGCAATGACAGTCTTCTCACAGATGTGCTGATTGCCTGCGACGCATGCTCGGCATTCGTTACAAGTGATATGCATTTCGGCAGAGACATACTCGTCTAGGTGCCATGTGTCTACTCCATCACCCAAGGCCTCAATGTGTCCGCAAAATTCGTGGCCGATAATGGTCGGCGGCGACACCATCGACGAAACCGAGTCGTCCCAATGGTAGATGTGGCGATCGGTGCCACAAATAGCCGTGTTTAACACTTTAATCCGCACCTCGCCAGGCGCGGGCTGGGGGATGGGTTGGTCGGTGCTAAAACCAACAGCGCCAGCTTCAGGACGCAGCATTTGAATGGCCTTCATGTGCCGATATTCTAGCAATGCGCAGGCGATGTTGACAATTAACGTGACGATAACAGCGGTGCACGATTACCACCGACGCTAAGAGCAATGCCGATTGCTGCCCCACTGATCATCATTGATGAACCACCAAACGAAATCATCGGTAACGGTAGGCCTGTGGTTGGCCACACGCCGAGAGTCACGCCCACATTGATTACCATATGACTTAAGAAGTGAATCCCTACTCCCGCCAGAACCAGGCGCGTGAAGCGGCAGCGATGGCGCGAGGAATAGTAAATCAGCAGCAAGCCAAAGCTTAAATACAGCAGCAAGAACGAAGTGGCGCCAATGAAACCAGACTCTTCTGCTATTACGGGAAACACAAAATCATTATGGCGCTCGGGAAGTCGACCGAGCCGGTTTTCTGGACCTTGACCCCAACCGTAACCTTGCATGCCGCCACTGCCGACGGCCAACTTCGAATGCCATAAGTGATAACCTTCGGCAGCGAGTTCTTCAGGGCTTAACTCATCTTGATGCCACCATGTCACGACGCGCTCTTTCTGATAATCCTGAATGACTAGCCATGCGGCTGGTGCTAGGAACAAAGGCAACAGCACCAGCCAACGGTATTTTTTCCAGGGCATTCCTGCCATCCAGACAAAGGTCATGAATAGAGGAACAAACACCAACGATGTACCTAGGTCGGGTTCAAGCAGCACTAATAATGCTGGCATGAAACACATGATTGCCGGTTTAATGATCGCGCGGATTGTTTGTGGACGCGGGTGATCGGCAAACCATTTAGACAAAGCTAAAATCATTGCAAGCTTCATAAACTCGGATGGCTGAATTTTAAAACCAGCGAACATGTCAATCCAACGGCGCGAGTGATTTGTTTCGCGACCGATAAACATCACTAGAATCAACAGCAAGACGCATATAGCGTAAATAAGATAAGTGTGACGACGCCAGACGCGCGAGCTTACAACAAAGCCCACGGCCATAAACAACACACACGCCGACAACCTAATAAGGTGTCCGCTTGGCATTTGCAAATCGTACGAAACACTCCATTGCAGCTGAATACCCCAATATAAAATAGCCATTGCTAAAGGGATGATGGGCCAGCAGCTACGACGTAAGCGTTGCACTAGTGGGCGGCGAAAAAACTTAGCGAGCATCCACTTGTACCACGAGTTCTGGAGACAACTGCGGCATGGCCTGTTGCAAGAATTCTTTAAGAATAAAACTGGCAATCTGACCACCGTGCAAACCGGTGTTTTCGCACATAATGCCAAAGGCGTATTGCGGATTGTCCGCCGGGAAGTAGCCCGTAAACCACGCATGGGTCGGCTGCAGGCTGCCGCCCAATGAAACTTGAGAGGTTCCGGTCTTGCCAACGATTTGCCACTTTATGGGGAACTCCGTCTTATAGGCCGTGCCCCCAAGCTCGTAATTAACTGCGCTCAAAGCCTCAGAGATTTGTTTGCCATACCTGTCAGCCAAAACAGGCACACCCCTAGTATCTACCGCAGGTGATGCCCCGCTGCCTTCTAACACAATGCGAGCGCTAGGCAAGGTGGAGGTCGCCAGCCATCCGTATAGTCGCGCCATTTGTAATGGGCTTGCCTGTACTCCGACTTGCCCAATCGCAGTGCGCATCAATCGCATCTGATTGTTACGTAGGGTCTCAAGGTTGACTAAGTAGTTAGCACCCTTCTCTAAGGCTGGCACCTCAAAGCCTGTTACTGAGCCAAAGCCCAGCGACTTGGCGAGCTGATAAATAGGTGCCGCACCGAGATCGCGAGCCAATTTATAAAAGTAAATATTGCACGACTTTTTCAGGGCGTCGCGCATAGTAATGTCTTGGTGTCCGTAGCGCGAGTCACAACTCAGCACTGAGGTGCTGCCCTCCGCCTGGAAAACGCCCTCGCATCTATAAGACTTGTTCCAGAGTGAATCATTTTTCATCAATGCGGCCGCTGCAACTAGGGGCTTAAACGTCGAACCTGGATACGGCGTTTCTTGCGGCCAATAATTACCGGCCAATGCGCGATGGCGTAACGGTGATGCATTTTTTAGCTCCACCAACTCTTGGTAATCGCGCCGATATTGCTGGCGCTCGAGCAAAGGCGTAGTTGCCAACATCGGTATCTGATCTTTTTTTAGATCGATAAGCGCAAAGCCAACTTTGGGTGTCGTTGGATCAAATTTGGCCGACAAATCAGTACTCGGGAAGTATTGGCGCATGCGCTGTCGAGTGTTGGCATAAACTTTGGCGATCGATTTCTCGGCGGCTTCGATTAAGTCGATGTCTAGAGACAAGACGACATCGTGGCCATTCAATGGCGCCGAGTAACGCAATTCTAGAGGCACCTTGCCATCTTCACCGCCTTCAAGCACCTGCGAGTAACCACGCACGCCGCGCAACACCTGCTCGAAGGCATCCTCTATCCCACTAATACCGCTCGTCTCATCGGGGCGCAATGTCGCACTCCACAATCGGTGGCGCAATTGACGATACTCAGCCTCATCTTCAGCGTCACGATAAAACATCTTACGCAACTGGCGGAAGCGATCGTTCAAGACACGGTACTCGACAAGATTACTTTCTTGTGGCAAGCGCACCGTGCCCACTATTTGCGGAATCAGCGCTACCGGGTAATTACGCCGCGTAACTTTTTGTAGGTATAAGCCGGGGTAATCGTCTCCTTGCTGTGCAAGCAAATCTACCAGATGGTAGTCAATGTCTTTCGAGAAACTAATCACTCTAAAGCGATGCACGCGATATTCTTGATCGCGCAAAATCCCTGCTGTGTCTTGCGGAGATGCTAATTCGACTTGCTTCCATAGAGCACTTAACAAGCCGACCTGTTGCGATAGTTCTTGTTGCCTAAGTTCTTCACTTGGCACGTTGTTGTCGATGGGAATCAGCATAGCCGCTAGATATTCCGCGCGCCCATCGAGCTTCCATTGCTGGTGCAATAGATGCGCGGTACTCAGTCGCGATTTAGAATCACGCAGTTTGCCACGCAACTCACTTGAGCTATACTGCAATGAGCGCGCGGCAGCATCTTGCAAAGATCGTTGCAACACCATCAACTGCAATTGCTGGCGACGTTGTTCTATTTTGATTAGTAGAGTTTGGTGCCAATGGCTACCCAGTATGCGTTCAAGAGCCGTTATGCGTATCTTAAAAAACTTCAGCTGCTCTGCGAAATGCGCGGCAGCAACTGGGAACTGCTGTCCAAGGCTGAGTTCGCCGGAATTTAACCAGCTTAAATATACGTCACGCTGTTCGGCAGATTTGAGATCAAACATACCCTGCAAATAGTAATTCAAGTCGTTGCGGTCGCGGCCGCTCAACTTTGCCATGCGCTCTGCGTTTAACTGCAGTAACTGCTCTGCCCAATATTGAGCATCAGCCATGCACTGTTCAACACCCGGGGCCTCGACATCAAGCAGGGTCAAGGCCGCATGTATTTGCCCCGCCGGATGCATCCGTCGAAAATCACGATAACGGAAATACAAATCGTAAGCAAAATCATCTTCGGCAAAGACACCGCCATTAACTGAGGTGATACGCCCGCGCTTGAAAGGGATGGTGTCTTGGTCCAATCGCGAACTACGTGCCTGACGCTGCCATTCATCGCCTTCAACGATTTGTAATTGGAACAAGCGACCGATCATTAACCCTGCCAGCAGCAAGAACCCGATCATTAGATGCCAAATCCGTTTATTATTCAACTCGTGCCTCCGAACATTGAATTAGAGGAGCGACGCTTTACCACTGCAACAATAAAACCGGTCAACAGCACGCGCCACGCACAGGTTGTGTAAGAGAGTTGAATTTGATGCTGCGCAGCAACACTCATATCAATAAGTGCCATTGGCACTGCGGACAAAACAGCACAACTAAAGCGATAAACAAATAACGAATCTGATAACAGGCGCGTAAGACTTTCACGCACCATTAACGCTGCCAACAAAGAGGCACAGCTAGCAATGGGGGAACAGAGCGCTACCGACGACCGCAATAGAGCGAAGCACAGAGCCAAAATGATTGGCTTCCGCGCGGAATGCGGCATTGGGGTTGGAACCGCGAGCAGCAATAGCAACAGCCAGGCGTCCGGCAAGTAACCGCCGAAGGATAATTGGCGCATCCATGGAAAAACGATAGTTATTACCAAGGCTAAAGCCAAATACACGGACACCCTCACCTTCATTTGGGCATGACTCCTTTCGATTGCGGAGCCAGCCACACATCGAGGTTTACTGAAGGCACGAACCGTTGAGCATCCGATTCGCCGAGTAGCATTCCGCGTGGTATTCCGGCGCCGCCACGCGTGTAAATAACTTGGTCCTCACCAGCATTATGCTGTCGTACACGACCGTCATATAGCGCTACCGATTTATCGACCCACGCTGACGGCCGCTGTAAATGTGCCCATCCCCAATTGCCGCGCCACGTAAGAACTTCTCCGCATACCCGCGAGTGATCACTTAGCACTGCCGGAGTGAAGTCGGCTCCAGACGCCACAGCCACTAATTTGTTTCCGAACACCGCATCACCAAGCATAATACGTTGTGCTTGGTGATGATAAACGATAGGTTCGGCGACAATGCTGTCACCAACGGCACTCGCCGCCACATAGACACGCCCCTCGGCCGAGGCCGGGATTTCATGCGCGACTACGAACATGTCATCTCCGCGTGCCGCACTGCCTTCGCTTGCAGCCTTACCGAGCTTCAACCCAGCATTAGCTAAGTGCACGACATCTAGCGGACGCGGACGCCACCATAATGTCGCCTGTGCTGTAACTGCTTTTTCATCTTCGATCCAATCCACAATAGCTGAGCCTGAAAGACCACGCCCGAAGGACACTGCACGAGTCGTTTTCGTGCTTGAGGATAATTTAATTCCTGTGCGTTGCCCGGCTCGGTTAAATAAGTCGACATATGCTATATCGTCTTCAACTTCAGAAATGCGGCCAAGATAATTATCTGCAAAAGCCACAATCTGCCCGGCACTCAAATGGAAATTGCGACCAGCAGCTAGTTTCATATGACCACTTTCTTCATCTATGTCAAGCACGGGCACCTCAAGCCAAGCCACTCCGGGAACATCAAGCGGATGACCGAACCGGCGCTCGGCAGAAATCAATGGTGAGTTATACGCACCGGTAGTTTCATCGACTCCTGGTAATTTCTGAAACAGTGATGACCATACTCCAGCCAATTTCGTAACAGGCTGCATTACTGGACCTAGAATTGCATGCACGGCAGCGTCAACGAACGGTAACGGAAAGCAAGACTGCACGCACAGTGATAATACTGCAAGAACCGTTAACAGCTTCTTCCGATTGCGCTCAGCACCCGGAAGCAAGAAAAACACTACTGCAGATCCTCTCCTTCAGACAAGAAAGGCGCATAGAGGTCGAGGTCTTCCAAGAACCTAGCCGTACCACGTACTACAGCAGTTAGTGGGTCTTTGTCGATGGTACATGGCAGCCCAGTACCCTGAGAGATATAGCTATCAAGCCCAGGAAGTAGCGCGCCACCACCAACTACGACAATACCCTGTTCGAGCAAGTCAGCACCAATCTCTGGTGGAGCCAATTCTAAACAATCGAGTACCGCACGCATGATGCCCTTCAATGCTGGTTCAATGGCACTGCGAATATCTTCTGAATTCATCACAGCTTTGCGCGGCATCAAATTTAAGGTATCACGGCCCGCAACTTCTAAAGTTTTTTCTTCTCCGACGGGTGCCGCAGATCCAATAGTTTTCTTTAATGTTTCGGCCATCTGCGGACCAATTTGCAAGTTGTGGTTTTTGCGCACGTAATCAATAATCGCATCATCAAGATTATCGCCGGCAATCTTTACAGACTTAACAGCTACCGGGCCACTCAAAGCCAAAACGGCAACTTCCGTAGTACCACCACCGATATCGACAATCATCGAACCTTGTGCTTTGGTCACTGGCATACCCACGCCAAGAGCAGCAGCCATTGGCTCGTCAACCAAGTAAACTTTTCGCGCCCCTGCACGCTCGGCTGAATTAATAACAGCACGGCGTTCAACCGTTGTGATACCAGATGGCACTGAAATAACTACACGCGGATTCATTAATGACTTGCCATCTTGCGCCTTACGCAAAAAGTAACGCAACATCTTTTCAGTGATCTCGAAGTCGGCAATTACACCACCCTTTAGTGGGCGCACTGCTTCGATGTTTGTTGGCGTACGGCCTAACATACGATAAGCCTCGTCTCCTACGCCGTTGCCTCCTAAAATGACTTCGTTAGTACCTTTATATACTGCTACAACGGACGGCTCACTTATCAAGGTGTCGCCATCAAGAGAGGTCACTAAAGTGTTAGCTGTACCTAAGTCGATGCCTAGGTCATTACGCGAGAATCTGCTTTGAAGCCAAGTAAACATTTTTTTTTGCCGGGGACGGTCAAAGGACCAAAGTTAGTATAAAGGCAACCCAGCAGCAGTTAAAGCCCAAAAAAGAACAGGCTGCCTCACAATTGTAAGACAGCCTGTATAGCTCGGATTTTACTAGCCCAGATATTGGTCGGAGAAAAGAGAGCCTAAACCAAACTGTTGCCCAGCTGCGAGGTCGACGAGGACCACAGCGACAATCAGCATTAAACCGGTAACAACGCAGAGAACGACTTCTACGGGCGGACCTGGCTTGATTACCTTCTCTTTCTTAACCTTAGGTGCTTTTTTCTTCTTAGCTTTTGCACCTTTGCCTTTACGGCTACCTTTTGCGCCATCGCTGGCTTTTGCTGCTGCTCTTCGACGTGATGCCATGATTTTACCTATTACAGACGGGTTACCACGCGATCGCCAGCAGCGATTGGTGCATTGTACATAGCTACTGATGCAGCTGACTTAGACTCGTTCACTGTTAGAACAGAAATACGACCCTTGTAAACAGAGCCATTAAACACGTCGTACGTGTAGCCAGGCTGGACACTGTCATTTCTGCCTAGATCGATGACAACATATGTTGCGCCACCTGATTCTTCGACGCTAGTTACGGTACCTTCCATTGCAGGCTGTGCGCCGATAGTCGTAACATCGATGCTGTATAGAGACACAGCTGTTGCCAACCGAGCTTCAGTTTGGTTGGCGCGCTCAGTTTCGCGAGCTAGCTGCAGGCGCAAGTCAGACGCTTCACCAGTAGCCATGTTCGCTTCTTCGACAGCGCTTTTCGCCGTTAATGCCGCAGCATCACGAACATCGAGAGCGGAATCACGCTCGCCACGAACGGATTCAAATTGACGGCGCAAGCCGCTTAATTCTGAATTCAATTCGCCGTTGGTGCTAGAGAGATCATTTAGCTTGCCTTCGATAGACTGCAGCTGACCCTCAAGTTGGTCGTTCTTGTCTTTGGCCGTGATACCGCGCGCGGTTTCAGCGCCGAGGTTAGCAGTCAATTGACCATTCTCGCTGTATAGTCGCATGCGCTCGTCTACAGATTGGCGCAGGTTTGCTGCCCCTTTTGCGATTTCTGCATCTTTCGCGTCTTTCATTGCATCCATTTCAGAGGCTTTAGCCTCGAGCTGAACGCGATAGCTATCGCTTTTGTTAATGAGAGAGGCGGCAGAACCGACAAACAACCCAGCTAGCGCAAGGTTGAGGACAATGAAAAACTTTCCGATGGTGCTCATCTAATCGTTGGTACTTAAATTAAAAGGGATTGCGCAGAATTGCGCGACTAACAGTTTAGGTCCGCCGTGGCGAATGGTTAGTGAATTTGATAGAAAAATTTACTTATTCGCAAGAGAAAGGTCAATCCTTCTTTGGCATAGGAGATTATCTACTAACATGATTAAGCAAATCAATGCCCAAAGTGGAGCCAGCAGCCATCCATATCTTTGGTAGTGGGTAGCGGAATCGGCGGCTACTATAGGCAATTTCGCTAGCCAGAATGCCTTTTCGCGAATTCCTGGACCCATGTCGATACTTCCGGACGGAGCGACCACGCAACTTTGACCCGTATTGGTCGCGCGAAGTAGGTACCTACCGGTTTCTGCAGACCTAAGCTTTGATGCTGAAAGCATTTGCGTCATTTCTAGCCCGTCTGCCCCTAGCCAGTCTTCGTTAGAAAGGATGGCGAAAGCTGTTGCCCCCGCGTCCGCTTGAGAGCGAAAGGGCTGCTCAAAGACGTTTTCCCAGCATACTGCGCCGCCGATCGCCGGAAGATTCTTACGTGGCTGCAGCGGCCCAGACCCCTCTGGGATGATGAAATCCGGTCGCAATCCGAAGTATTCTTGGGATAAATCGCATATATATTCACTGCCGGGAAAATTGTTTTGAAAAGGCAGTGTCTCTCCGAATGGAACTAGCTTGCGCTTAGAAAAATGCTGTAGCAGCTCGCCATCTTTACTAAAGAGTATAAAGTCTGTTGAGCGGTCGCTATATTCACTGGCCTTTGCGGTGTGGTAGAAGTGTGAGCCAGTAAGGAAATAACTGCCCTCCGGCGCCGACGCCATCAGTTTCGCCACCATTTGTCTTTGTAACCTCGACATCGATACCAGATCAATCACCTCGTCGTCTTCCCCGGGCCATGGGCGCCTGATTTCTCCGGCGACTGCCTCGTCAACGGCTGGCAATGGCCACATCGTTTCTGCCCATAGCATCAAATCAAATTGCGGATGCGCACGCATACCTGCAACGCTAAGATCATATTGAATCTGGAAAAATTCTTCGGCATACATCTTATCGTTCTTTTGATGAACGCCAATGCTCGGCTGAATCACCAAGCAGTCAAGAGATGATGATGGCGTAGGCGCCGAACGGGTCGTTGCCACAGCGCCAGTCAGTACGAGGACGCATAACAGTAAAGCGGTCGAAGCTGAGCGTCGCCACCAACTATAAAGGGTCGCCGCAAGACAAACGGCAAGGATGACTAAACCTGACTCGCCGATTGAACTTGCGAGTGGCAAGAACGCTGAGTCAGCAAGAGGGAATCCATAGGATGCCCAAGGCACTCCGCCCACTGCAAGGTAGAACCATTTCATGCGCACGAACTCGCAGGCTGGCAAAGCAAAGCAAGCTGCCGTTGCCGCCGAGTATTTACTGCGTAGCTTGCGGAACACCCATGCTTCAACAATAAAGGTAGCGCCCATTATTATCGCGGCACCAGGAACTGCCAAGATGTTGACGTTATGTAAAAACCCGAAAGCAAACAGCCAGAAGAGAACGCCGCATAGGTACTCATAACGCCATTTCAGACGCATATTAAGCATTTCAATACGTAGCACTATGGCAGGTATAACCATCCATGGCAAAGCGAAGTCAAACCATCCTGGTAGTGAGAAAGCGCGCAACA
>CAWWAN010000036.1:0-13370 GCA_963934925.1 uncultured bacterium
CCATGGAGATGGTTGCCACCACTAAACTGCGTCGATTCCAGACTAAAACCGTTGCCGCCAAACCTTATGGTGATCGTCTTGATGCTCTAGTGGCTGGGTTGTCAGGTACTCTTGGGGGCGATTCAAGCGCTGCGGGAAGTGCTGCAGCACTGTTCGCGCCAGGAAGTGCTGAAGCGCCAACTGGTATTCTGTTTGTTGGTTCGGACCGTGGTTTATGCGGAGCTTATAACTCAAACATTCAGCGTAAGCTTGATGCCGAGTTGGCCCAAATCGAAGGCGATTACGTTCTGTATGTAGTAGGTAAGAAGGCCATGGCTTACGCCGCGCGCATGAATTACCCTGTCAGTCACTACTTCGAAGAATTCAGTCTCGAGAAAATGACTGCTGCCGATGCTTCTGTATTGGCTTCAGTCCTTGTAGAAGACTTCCGTTGCGGAAAAGTTTCGGCCGTTCACTTGTGCAGCACGCTTTTCGTCTCAGCAGCTCGTTACGTCCAAAGCTTTCAACAGTTCCTTCCTATTGCAACAGATAGCCATGACGAGTCTGTCACAGCTGGCGATGCAATCCTCGAACCGACTGGCCCAGAATTAATGGGTGAGTTGATTCCACGTTACCTCGAGAATCGTTTTTTTCAAGCGTTCCTTGAGGCAATCACTTCTGAATATGCATCACGTCGTTTCGCTATGAAAGGCGCGACCGATGCAGCGAGCGATATGAAAAAAGATATCACTCGTCTTTACAACCGTGCACGTCAAGCCAAGATTACTCAAGAAATTTCTGAGATAGTTTCCGGCGCAGCGGCACTCTAAACAACCTGCCGAAAATGAGCAATACCGGTACCATTAAACAAATCCTAGGCCCTGTTGTCGACGTTTACTTCGAAAACAACATGCCTGCCATCAACGATGCGGTCGATGTCCCTGTAGAAGGACAAGACTCGCTAGTTCTCGAAGTTGCTGCCCACCTGGGCAACAACACTGCACGCTGTATTTCCATGGCATCCACCGACGGTTTCCGTCGTGGCATGGAAGCCATAGCTACTGGAAGCCCAATTATGGTTCCAGTGGGTAAGGCTACTATGGGGCGTGTTTTCAACCTTCTTGGCCGTCCGCTTGATAGTCATATCAAGGGTGGTGTGGAAGCTGATGTTAAGTGGCCTATCCACCGCCCAGCTCCTTCCTATGAAGATCAGGAGGCTGTATCTGAGGTTTTCGAAACGGGTATTAAAGTCGTAGACCTTCTCTGTCCATTTGCGTTAGGCGGTAAAATCGGCCTAATGGGTGGCGCTGGTGTAGGCAAAACAGTTCTTATTCAGGAGCTCATTCGTATTACTGCGGTTGAGAAGGGTGGTTTCTCTGTATTCTGTGGCGTTGGCGAGCGTACTCGTGAAGGCACCGACTTGTGGATTGAAATGAGCGAGTCTGAATACACTACGCCAGAGGGTGAAAAGCAAGCTGTAATTGATAACGCGGTTCTTGTGTTCGGTCAAATGAATGAGCCTCCGGGGTCTCGTTTGCGCGTTGCACTTTCCGGCCTGACTATGGCTGAGTATTTCCGCGACGAAGAGAACAAAGACGTATTGTTGTTCGTTGATAACATTTTCCGTTTTACTCAAGCGGGATCTGAAGTGTCAGCACTTCTTGGCCGTATTCCTTCTGCTGTGGGTTACCAGCCGACTTTGGGTTCAGAAATGGGTGCTCTTCAAGAGCGTATCACTTCTACGTCTAAAGGCTCTGTGACTTCTATGCAGGCTGTATACGTTCCGGCTGACGACTTTACGGACCCAGCTCCTGTTGCGTCTTTCGCCCACCTTGACTCAACGATCCTTCTCGACCGTGCAATTACTGAACTTGGTATTTACCCGGCGGTACACCCGTTGCGTTCAACATCACGAATGCTTGACCCACAAATCGTTGGTGACGAGCACTACAAAACAGCAACGGATGTTCAGAAAGTTCTGCAACGTTATGCTGACCTTAAAGACATCATTGCGATTCTAGGAATGGAAGAGTTGTCTGACGAAGACCGCCAAATTGTCGGTCGTGCACGTCGTCTGCAACGTTTCTTGTCGCAGCCTTTCTTTGTTGCTGAAACATTTACTGGTGCACCGGGTCGCTTCGTATCTCGCGACGACACCGTTCGCTCATTCCAAGAAATCCTTAACGGCGATCACGACGATTTGCCAGAGCAGGCTTTCTACATGGTTGGCAGCATCGAAGAAGCCGTCGAGAAGTCAAAGACTCTATAATTAGTTCATTCGAATCATGGCAACATCTCAATCCACACTATCACTCAGTATCGTCTCTCCTGAAAAGAGCGTGCTTGAGGCGGAAGTTAGCAGTGTGCAGGTTCCTGGAGCTGAAGGTATGTTTGGGGTTCTTCCTCGTCACGCCCAATTGGTCTCGTTAGCTGCAAGTGGTTTGCTCAGCGCAGTCGCAGCCGATGGCGAAATAATTGAAATGCTGATTCACGGTGGCTTCGCGGAGGTGTCGGGTGATGCCGTAGTGATTCTGTCGCGTTCGGCTGAAAAAGTTTCCGATGTCGACGTCGAGCGGGCGCAGCAAGCCGCGAAGCGTGCTCAAGAACGACTGAGCTCTAAAAGTTCTGGCGTTGACGTCTCACGTGCCGGCGCAGCATTGCGCCGCTCTTTACTGCGCGAAAGGCTTGGCAAACGTTCTTCATGATTAGGTCCGCTGCATGGCGGTCACATAGCTGCGGAGACCTCCGCGCTGAGAACGTAGGACAACAAGTCACTTTATGTGGCTGGGTTGATAACCGTCGCAACCATGGTGCTATCCACTTTGTTGATTTGCGTGACCGTTATGGTATTACACAACTGGTCGTTGACGGCGATGCTGCGAATGATGCCGCTGACCAAATGGCTGGCTTGCATCAAGAAGATGTTGTTCAGGCAAAGGGCGTTGTGCGCATGCGTATTGAGGGGCAGCGTAATTCTGACCGTGTTACTGGAGAGGTCGAAGTGCTTGTGACTAGCGTCGAGGTTTTGTCCAGTTCGAAAACATTGCCGTTCGAAATTGCCGATCACATTGACGTGCCTGAAGAGACTCGTTTGAAGTATCGTTATTTAGACATGCGTCGTTCGCCTTTGCAGCGCGCATTGCTATTGCGTTCAAGAGCCAATAATGCCATCCGCAATGCGCTGTGCGCGCAAGAATTTATTGAAGTAGAAACTCCAATGTTGACGCGCTCTACACCTGAAGGTGCACGCGATTACTTAGTTCCTTCGCGAATGCGTCCTGGTAGTTGGTTTGCTTTGCCGCAATCACCACAGATCTTTAAGCAGTTGTGTATGGTCGGTGGCTTAGATCGTTACTTCCAAATTGCACGCTGTATGCGCGACGAAGATTTACGCGCAGATCGCCAGCCAGAATTTACGCAGCTCGATATTGAAATGTCCTTCGTCGATGAAGAAGATGTTTACGCTGCTGTCGAAAGTGTCATGCAAGATGTCTACCAAGCTGTTCACGAAACCGAATTGGTGGCTCCGTTCGAACGCATGCCATACAACGAAGCGATTGCTTTGTATGCTTCCGATAAGCCTGACTTGCGTAACCCTTTACAAATTGTCGATGTGGCTGATGTCGCGGGCACTCTAGATTTCGTGGTGTTCAATAATGTGCTCGAATCCAAAGGATGGATACGCGCAATCAACGTGCCTGGTGGTGCGTCTTTATCGCGTAAGCAAATCGAAAATATCGAGCGCTTGGCCAAAGAGTCGGGTGTGGGCGGAGCAGCTTGGTGCAAAATCGGCGCCGATGGTCCTACTGGTCCTTTGTCGCGTTTCTTGAAATCAGAAGCTGGGGCAGCGTTCATCGAAAAGGTGGGTGCAGCCGAGGGTGATTTGTTATTTACAATTGCCGATACTCCACGCCGTGCGCTTGTCGCGCTCGATGTCGTGCGCCGTGAATCTGGTGCCGTCATGAATTTATTGGCCGACGCAGATCGCATCGTATGGATTACTGAATTTCCGCTGTTCGAGAAAAATGACGACGGCGCATTCCACCCAGCACACCACCCATTCACATGTCCCGTCTCCGAAGATTTGCCGCTGCTGCGTGATGGACAAAAGGATGGCATTCGTTCGCGAGCTTATGACTTGGTGTTGAATGGCGTTGAGCTGGGCTCAGGCTCTATCCGTATTCACGACAAGGATTTGCAGAGTGAGATATTCGATGCCATCGGTTTGCCGCCCGAAGTAGCTGCCGAGCGCTTCGAGTTCCTACTCAAGGCATTCAGCTATGGCGCGCCACCGCATGCTGGTTTCGCGATTGGTCTCGATAGGCTCTATAGTATTATGTTTGACGCCGAATCTATTCGTGACGTCATCGCTTTTCCGAAGACAGCAACTTCGGCGTGTCCACTGACTGCAGCTCCATCGGCAGTAGACTCTGAACAGCTTGATGAATTGGGCATTAAACAACAAATAGAAACGGAACAAGAGGTAAAACCATAGCTAGTAGATCAAGAAAAAAATACGCTCCTCGCGAGCGCGAATTATATAAAGTTAACCGCCGCATCCGTGCGCGCGAAGTATTTCTCATAGATGAAAAGGGCACGCAGATTGGCCCAACGGCTACCAAGGTCGCCTTGCAGATGGCAGAAGCCGCTGGCTTAGACTTGGTTGAGGTGGCACCGCAGTCGCGTCCACCTGTCGCTAAAATTCTTGACTATGGTCGTTTTAAGTACGAGCAAAAGAAGAAGACTAAGGGCAAGCCAAAGTCGAATGCGATGGTCACCAAAGAGGTGCGTGTTCGTCCGAAGATTGATGTTAACGACCTTAATATTAAGTCACGTAAAGCACGCGAATTCCTAGATGCCGGTAATAAGGTTCAGGTCACTTGTATGTTCCGTGGTCGCGAAATGGCTTATCAAAGTATCGGTCGCGAGGTAATGTTACGCCTTGCGGAATCTCTTGAAGATATCGCCAAGGTTGAGCGTATGCCTAAAATGGAAGGGCGTCGCATGCATTTAGTCATGTCTAAATTACCTCCGGGCAGTAAGCCTAAGCCGCGTGTTAGCGACGAAAAGGACAATATTAGCGCCGAAGACAACTCCGATGGCGGACCTGCACTGATTGCCGACGGCCTAAAAGTCACAAATAACGACGATTTCGCTGATCTGCCATCCGTTCCGGCTAAGCCTGTTGAGTCAGCTGAGCCGGTTGAATCTGATGAACCAGTCGAGACCGTTGAGCCTCAGCTCAATGAGAACGGCGACGACAGCGAAAATAACGCATAGCAGACTAGACGTGGCCGGGTATTTCATTATAATATCCGTCCACTTTCTCTCCCTTGGCCCTAAGACACAGGAGGCACCCGTGCCCAAGATGAAAACAAAAAAAGCCGTTTCAAAGCGGTTCAAGCTAACAAAAAACGGCAAAGTAATCCGCCGTAATCAACTCACTGGCCACTTCATGTGTGGCAAGTCTTCGAAGCGTCGCCGCAACTTGCGCCGTGCTTCTGTCATGATTGGCGGTTCTGCTAAGAACATTGCCAAGCTTCTCCAAGGATAATCGGTAAAGAAATATGACAAGAGCAAGAAACGTAGTTCCACGTCTTCGTCGTCGTAAGCGCTTAATGCGTCGTGCCAAAGGTTTTTGGGGCGGTCGTCATCGCTTACTGCGAACTGTAAAAGAAGCCTTATTGCGCTCCGGTAACTTTGCTTACCGTGACCGTCGCACTAAGAAGCGTACATTCCGTAACCTTTGGATTCAGCGTATCAATGCGGCATCTCGCATGAACGGTTTGTCTTACAGCAAGTTTATGCACGGTCTCCAGAAGGCTGATGTTCAGATTGACCGCAAGGCTTTGTCTGAATTAGCATTTAACGATCCCGCAGCTTTCGAAGCTGTAGTCGCAGCCGCAAAAGAAGCACTAGCTGCTTAGGCGCGCTATGCGTGAACGTCTTGAAGCGTTGTGCGGTGAAGGCTTAGCAGCCATTGCCGCTGCTGAAAGTCGTGCGCAGTTAGCAGAGATTGAATCAAGCTTTTTGGGCCGTACTGGTGCTCTTACAGCTCAACTGAAGGGGCTCGGCAAACTTGAAGCTGTTGAGCGTCCTGCTATTGGTAAGCTGGCCAATGAAATCAAGCAGAAACTGCAACAAGCATTTGATGCAGCGGGAGAGACTCTTAAACAAGAGGAGTTGGCGGCCGACTTGGCATCCGTTGGTGTGGACTGCAGTTTACCAGGGCCAACAGTTGAGTTAGGATCTGTGCATCCAGTGATGGCTATTGCGCGCGAACTAGAAGACATCTTCCAATCGATGGGCTTCGTTATCTGGGATGGCCCAGAGCTAGAATCAGAGGCTAATAACTTCGATGCTCTTAATATTCCGGGTGATCATCCTGCTCGTGAGTCACACGACACTATCTGGATGAAATCCGCAGATGGAGAACAGCGGCGCTGCCTGCGAACCCATACCTCGCCGGTTCAGGTTCGTGCATTGCGCGAATTCGGTGCACCATTGCGGGTAATTGCTCCTGGGCGTGTGTTCCGCCAAGAGGCGCAAGATGCGACTCACGAACATACTTTCCATCAAATGGAAGGCTTGGTTGTCGGAAAAAACATTGGAGTGCCACACATGTTGCACGCAATGAACAGTATGCTTGAAGGTGTTTTTAAGCGCAAACTTGAAACACGCTTGCGCCCAGGATTCTTCCCGTTTGTCGAGCCAGGTTTTGAATTAGATGCCCGATGTCCGTTCTGCAAAGACGGCTGTAAAGTGTGCAAGGGTTCAACATGGATTGAGCTTATGCCAGGCGGCCTTGTGCATCCTAATGTGCTTACTGCAGCTGGCGTTGATCCCAACGAATACTCTGGCTTCGCTTTCGGGCTTGGCCTATCACGCATGGCGATGTTGCGCTATGGCATACATGACATCCGATACATGTGTAGTGGTGATTTACGTTTCCTAAAACAATTCAAAGCATGAAGATCTCGCTAAATTGGATAGGTGATTTCGTCGATATCAACGATAAGAGCGCTACAGAAATTAGCGACTTGCTGTCTCTGCACACCGCAGAGGTCGAGAGCATTGAATGTATCGGAGACAACATATCAGGCGTAGTCGTTGCTGAGGTCTTAAGCTGTGAGCAGCATCCTGATGCGGAAAAGTTGTCGGTCACTACGCTCAACTACGGCGCCGACGAAACGGTGCAGGTCGTTTGTGGTGCTTCAAATGTTCGCACTGGCCTGAAGGTAGCATTTGCGCCTGTCGGTTGTGTGCTGCCGGGTGATTTTAAAATAAAAACTGCCAAACTGCGTGGTCAGCTTTCGCAAGGTATGATTTGCTCGGACTCTGAGATTGAGCTTAGTGATGACTCGGATGGCATCAAAGAATTGCCAGCGGACGCCCCTGTCGGTGCGCGGTTAATCGACTACCTCGAATTATCCGATGCCGTCTTAGAACTTGATAATAAGTCATTAACGCATCGCCCAGATTTGTGGGGGCATTACGGTTTTGCGCGCGAGTTGGCAACCATTCTTAAACGTCCACTGAAAGATTACCCAAGTGAGTTTGTCTGGCCAGGTAACTCATCAGAGTACTCTCTAAAACTCGACGGTCAACAATTTGTAAATTGCTATCAGTTAGCCGAGCTGTCGATAGGAAAAGGTCCGCAGCCGTCACCAGACTGGCTGCAAAAACGATTGCTCGCAGTGGGGCAGCGCATTGTTAGTGACGTGGTTGATGTGTCTAATTATGTGATGCTAGAGCTTGGCCAGCCTACGCATGCTTTTGATAAAGTAAAAGTTAGTGGCAAGCAATTAAGCGTGCGTCCGGCTAGCGAAAAAGAGTGCTTTGTGGCACTCGACGAAAGTTCCTGTGAACTTCTTACTAGCGATTTTGTGATAGCTGACTCTGATCAGGCCATTGCTTTGGCTGGCGTGATGGGTGGTGCAAATAGCGAAGTTTGCGCTGAGACTACTTCGATTTTGCTTGAAAGCGCATCTTTTGAAGCAACTGCTGTTCGCCGTAGTGCTTTGCAGCACAACCTGCGTTCCGAGGCATCTTCACGTTTCGAGAAATCACTAGATCCAGGTTACACAGCGCTGGCCAGCCAGCGTGTTTGCCAATTATTGTGTGAGATGCGTGACGATATTGTGGTGGATTGCGCTCCAGTTTTTGCAGGTAACTCGGATGTGCCTAGCGCGCGGTTACTACTTGATGCCGCTCAAGCTCGCACTTTACTAGGTATCGATATTAGCACCGATGAGATTATTGAAAATTTAACGGCACTGGGGTTCAAGGTTGAAGCTAGTGGCGATGAATTAAGTGTGGTGGCTCCGAGCTATCGCGCAACTAAAGACATTCAGTCGGCAGTAGATATCGTCGAAGAGATTGGGCGTATCACAGGCTACGATAAAATAGTTCCGCAACCGCTAAGTGCACCGGTTGAAGTGCCACAGCAATTGCCTTACCGCAAGTTAGCCTCTAAATTGTTGTTGCGCCTCGTCAACAATCACCAGGCGCATGAAACGCAATCTTATTCCTTCATTGCTGATGACTGGGCCGAATTAGTAGGTTTGACTTGTGACGATTTTATTCAGATTGCAAACCCTGTTAATGATGCCGTTAGCTTGCTGCGCCAGAACCCTGCGCTATCGTTGTTGTCGCAAGTCGCAGCTAATCAGCGCGAATTCTCTGACGGACGCTTGTGCGAATTCACTAAAGGGTATAAAAACAATCCAGATGGTGGCGAAGCTATCGAGTCACGTATGCTAGCCATGCTCGTTTGGGGCCGTGGTGACTTGCCGAAAGCAGGAAATCAATCCTTAGTCGGGCAGTTGCGCGCAGTAGCTGATGACCTGTGCTCATTGCTAAACATTAACTCACAGTACCTGGTCAACCCAGAAGGCTTGCTCGAAAGCTATGGCTTTGCTCATCCGCAGCAAAGCGTCGAAATTAGTTTTGCTCGACAACACTTGGGCATGATTTCGCGCATTCATCCCACCATCGTCACCACGCTTGGCGTCGACTCTAGTGACGCAGCAATAATGCTGTTTGACGTTGATGCACTAGTTGATGCCGATGCTAAGACCAAGTTTAAATTCAGCGCTCCGCCTTCCTTCCCCGCTGTAAAGGTTGATGTGGCGTTAGCGTTACCGGTGGCTGTAGATTATGCTGCAGCGCATAAAGCTGTTTCATCCGCAGCTGGTAATTTACTCGATAGCATCGAGTTATTTGACGTGTATTCTGGCCCAGGTCTTGAAGAAGGGCAGCACAGCATGGCCTTCACAGTCCAACTGCGTGCCTCCGATCGCACTTTAGGTGATGCAGAAGAGCAGAAATTCATTAAGAAGGCCTCGAAGGCAGCTGCGCAATTAGGCGGGAATCTTCGTAGCTAAACCACTCTGCGTAGGGTATTTTTATATGTATCTGATGCTGTAAGCCCATGCTTAAGAAATACATCGCTAATAACTTCGACGTCATCTACACTGTTTTGCAGGTGTGGCTTGACGGTTTTGTCATATTGGTGGCCTGCTTCTCGGGATTCTTCGCTTACTCCTTCTTCTTCGGGGCTACTGCAGAGCTTTCGGTTTACCGTCAACTGTTTGTCGTGATAACCGGTATTATCCTGTCTTGCTCATGGTTGATGGGCTTATACCACTCGCGTAAATCCATATTGAACGTTGAAGAGTACCGTGCGATTTATAAGACGATTCTGATATCGTTTTTGGTCACTTCAACTTGCCTGTATCTCTTGCGAGAAATGGAAGGTATCGTGCCTGGCAATAGTGTGTTCTTTGAATATTTGAAGCGGATGTACAAGCCCCTAGAGGTCGAGAGTGCTACCGATTTGTCACGGGTGATATACATCTTAATTTTTGTGTTTTCATACTTGTTCTTGACATTGCAACGCGCAGTTGCGTTTAACTTCTTGAAGAAGTTACATCGCCGAGGCTACGGCAATACTAATATTGCTATTGTGGGTACCTCCGAAACAGCTTTGCAGCTGTATAGGAAAATGGAATTTTTCCCGACCTTGAGCTACAACCTTTGTGGTTTCATCACTCACAAAAGCGAAGACGCCTTGTCTTCGGCGCTAGGGGATAAAGAACCTTTAGGATCTTTCGATAAACTGCTGACAGCTACGCGCACGAACGATATTCAGCGCTTGATTATTGCCTGCCCATTAATCTCCGAAAACGAGCTTGAGGAGATGTGTCGTGTCATGGAGCGCTACCAAATCCAGTATCAAGTGCTGCCACGCTTGTCTCACTTCTTGTCGCAGCCTTTTTCGGTAGAGACCTTCGACAACATGCCGCTGGTGTCACCAGCTAAGCCCAGTGCGCGCCCAGTGTACTCTTTCATTAAGCGCAGTTTTGATTTATCTCTGGCGACCATCGGAGTTGTTCTCGGAATAGCCTTGTTTCCTTTGATTGCTCTGGCAATACGGATGGAATCGAGAGGTCCTATATTCTTCACTCAGTTCCGTATGGGAGTACGTAACTCTACTTTCAGAATGGTCAAGTTCCGCACGATGTATGCTGACCTGTGTGGTGATGATGTCACGCCTCAGGCCACGAATGACCAACGTGTAACGAGAGTCGGGAAATTTTTACGCAAAACATCTCTAGATGAATTGCCACAAATGATAAATGTCTTACGGGGTGAAATGTCGATAGTCGGCCCCCGCCCAGAAATGCCTTTCATCGTTGAAGGTTACGATGACTTGCAGATTCAGCGACTGTTGGTTCGCCCTGGCATAACCGGCCTGTGGCAAGTTTCTGACAAGCGGAAAGCGCCCATCCACGAGAATATTGACTATGATTTATATTATATTCAAAATCAATCGTTGTTCCTCGATTTGACAATCGTGGCCATGACATTCTTGACAATATTCGATTTCTCTAGTACAGATTGATGGCGGAATACACAGGCCCAGATCGCCGCAATAAGCCAACCCCGGTTATTTCTCGCTACTCGTTCTTAGGCGGGCGACGTTACTCCGGTGGAGACTCGGGCAGTTCGTATTACGATCGCTATTCCACAGTACGATGGATTGTGCTTACGAGTTTCTTGCTATTGAATATTCTCGACGCGCATTTCACTCTGATATACATCCAGCGTGGTGGCGAAGAGGCGAATCCTGTAGCTAGTGGACTACTCGACATCGGCATGTGGTCGTTCATCGGCATCAAGGCCTTTGGCGTTGGCCTCGGCGCAGTCATTTTTTGTATTCTTAACGACTTCAAGAATGCGCGCATCGGAGTTTTCGCCGCATTGGTTTTTTACCAACTCTTATTCTTTTATCACCTCAGTCTGTACTTAGGCTGGGTTGGAAACGTTAGCTATTAAAGAACAAGCCCGCATGGTTGGGCACCACGTCTTTTAGCTTTTCAATCACCATTTCTGCTTGTGCTTTTTCAGCAAGGCGTCGAATAAGCTCTTCAAGGTAAGGCGGTGGGGCTAGATTGTCGGACGCCAATTCTGCACTGTCCTGTTGCTTCCATATCAAACTGGCGCCACTATCGTCTGCGGTTTTGATTAAACGCGCTTCACTGTTTACGCCAAAGCGGTTGAGTAATAAAAAGCATGCCTTAAGCGCTGCGCGCGCACACCGCGGATCGGCGTATACCATGGTGCCGGGGGCAATGTCAGACTTGACGCCAAAGCCTAGTTTCTTTAAATCTTTTTCAACGCCGATTGCGCAGTCACGTAAATCAAAACTAGAGTAATGCGGAGTAACAGTTTGCGACGTTAGCTCGATATACTCAAGCTGCTCGCTAATAAGTCGCGAAGCCTCAAGGGCGGGATTAAGGACATCGCTGAGGGCATCATTGTCAAAGCCTGCCATTTGCAGCGCGCCCGAAATGCAAGTTATAGGGTCACGCAAAGCCTCAATCATTCCATTTAAGAATCCGTCATCGTCCGCGCTCGCTAAACTGCCGCTGCCAGAACCAGAAAAGACTGCCAGGCAAGCTTGCAATCCTTGTGCCGTCCATGGCTTCGGCAAGACAGCTACGTTGCTATATTCCATCAAGCTCTCAAAGCCTGCAATCCCGCGGTCTCCGACAAGTAATAAGCACCAAGTTTGCGTATGCATTTTCAGTGTGGCGCCAACAGTTTTTAAATCACCAAGCCCCATGGCGTCGGTATCAAGAATAACGCCATCTGCTTCGCCACCGTGCGCGACATATTGTAGCCAATGGTCTAGTTTGAAGCGATGGCATGTGATATTGGTCTCAGGAAACAGGAACTCAATAGACTGATGCAACCCAGAATCAAGTTCTGGGGTGTACAACACAATGTTGCTATTTGCGACTAGGCCATTTACCACGGCCTGATTTTAGCAACTTCTTACAACGACTTTCAGTAATAGTCGATTAGGAATTATTAGGTATGCAGTGGCGTATTATCCACGGGATTGCCTCGGCGAGATGAGCACAATAAAGATCGGGCTCTTTCCCCATTTCTGCTAGCTTTTGGCGCATTGCGCGACCTTTCCCGGTGCCCACGAGCACGGACGGCAGGTCTTTGGCCGCAAAAGCTTGCAAATCGCGTACATCGTCACCTACACCCACGCTGCAGCTCCAATCAATATCAAAGTCTTGTGCTGCGGTGTCTAGCATGCCGCCGTGCGGCTTGCGACATTGACAGCGTCTGCGCTCTGGAGCAACACCAACTTCCGGGTGGTGGGGACAGTGGTAGTAGCCATCGATGCGCACGCCATAGGGCTGCAGTAAGGCGTCGATTTTGTTTTGGATGGCGACTAAATCGCCTTCGTCAAGTAAACCACGAGCAATGCCAGATTGGTTCGACACGACGATGAGTTGAATACCACTCCTTTGAAAAGCCGCTAGGGCTTGGGCGACACCAGGTAATAACTCGGTGCGCGAAGCATCAGAAAGATAGGACACCTCTGTTAAGAGGGTGCCATCGCGATCGAGAAAAACTGTAGGTTGGGCAGTCATGGTACTTGCAACTGTAGGGATTATAGATTATCCTAACGGCCATGAAAAAAACAAAAAACTATAATAAACTGCTAGAAGAACTGTCAAACGACAGTGGCGATCCGTGGATGGTCTTTAAAATTATGGGCGAGTTCGTCGAAGGGTTCGATGCCATGAAAAATATAGGACCATGTGTCTCAATCTTTGGTTCGGCTCGCACTAAGCCAAGTAATCCTCACTACAAAATGGGGGTTAAGGTTGCCCAAGAATTAGGTAAGCGCGGTTACAGCATCATCACGGGTGGTGGCCCAGGTGCAATGCAGGCGGGTAATGAAGGCGCGCAAAAAATTGGCACTAAATCGATAGGTCTGAACATTGTGTTGCCATCGGAGCAAGACCCCAACCCTTATCAAGACTTAGAGCTTCACTTTAAGTATTTCTTCACACGTAAAGTAT
>CAWWAN010000037.1:0-12978 GCA_963934925.1 uncultured bacterium
GCCACCTGCTCCAATGTAGCGCTCAACCAAATCGATGCGCGAAACCGGGACTTTGAGCTCAGCGCCTTCATCAAACTCAAGCAATAAAAAATCTTGGTGTTGATTGACATTATCGCTGCGGTCGATGCCTCGAAAACGTGACAAACCATGAACCGCGTGCACGACTAAGTCGCCAGCATTCAATGCTGCTGCTGCATTTACCGCCTCACTGCGATGTGATTTATTGCGTGGGCGTGGCCGGTGCACACCATGCCCAGGTATCAATTCGCGATGATGCAGAACAGTTAGTCGCGCTTCAGGAATTCGGAAACCCTGCGTTAAGCATCCGGCTTGCAAAACAATTTTATGTTTCGATTGAGCGTTGTCATCTAGCACTTGCTGCAAGCGGTCTGACTCAGCAGGGGTCGAACAAATAATCCTCGCGTTTTCTCCTTCGGTGGCGCGAACGGCGAGCAAAGCTGATCCTTCAGCGACACCCTGACAATATTCTTCTACGCTTAAAGTAGATAAAGAGCCATCGGCGCCAGGCAAAGTAGCGCATCCCAAAACCGCGCGTTGATTTAGCTGTTGACTCAGTCTGCCTAACGAACTTACGGCATTTGCGCCAAGAAAGCGTAGCCGCGAAAACTGATCATCAACCGCATTCGGCTCGATAACGACAACGCGCATGGTGTCGCTTAAAACATCAAGGGGTAGAGAGTCGCCACCATTTGCTGCCTCTTCAAGAGTTTGGCTCAGGGGGACCTCAACAAACTTCAGAACATGTCGCGTGCGCTGGGTAGCTAAATCAAAAACACGAATGCTTTCGAGCTCGTTATCAAAGAACTCTAAACGCAAAGGCTCGCCAACGGCCGGCGCGTAAAAATCTAAAATATCACCGCGCCGTGAAAATTCTCCTGCAGCACTAATGGCCGGCACTCGCTCGAAGTCGGCCTCGACTAATAGCCTTGCGAACTCATCGGCATCCAAAGTCATCCCACTGTTCAACTCTATGAAGCCATCTTGATTATTTGGTGCGGGCACTGCTTGAATTAAAGCTGCGAGTGGGGCGATGAGCACCCCGTTATAGCCATTACGTTTCGCCAACTTAAGAGTGTGGTGGCGCTCGCGCAAAACTTCTGCTTCGGCGCCCAACGACGATTCGCGCGCAGGAAACATGGTCGCGCCACATCCCCATGCGAGTAGGTCGTCGTAGAAGCAGGCAGCGGTGGTGGCGTCATGACAAACCACTAGCAACGGGGCTTCTAATTCACGTGACAATGCGGCCACTAATAATGATTTCGACGACCCCCACATGCCTCCCCACTGTAATGATGTGGATGGCGTCGCCATCCACCGTTGAAACATGCTGGCGAAGGATGGGGTATCGCGCAGTAAATCGACAGTTGGATTGTTAATCGTGCAGCTCCGTGAATGCGTGTTCTGCTCTCAACAATAAAACGGCTTGCCACGCTGCGATTTGTTGCGCACCTTTCTTTGAAGATGCTTGGCCATTCCCCAGTACGCGATCGTTTATCTCTACTTCGGCAATGAAAGTAGACGATGAGTTCACGCTATCTTTTTCGCTGTCGATATACTTCGGTAGACAGTCAAAATATTTCTGGGCAACGATTTGTAAAGTTTGTTTGGCTTGATTTTGGGCGAAGCGTTGCGGTAAGTCGTGAATCTCTGGTTCGAGCCAGCGCAAAATGATCTCTTCACAAGTGGTAATTACCGAAGTCCGCGGAGCGTCGAGGTAAATCGCACCAAGGATGGCCTCTACGGCATTACCTAATAGTGAAACCGGCAGCTGCTGCCGCTGGTTTAAGCCCTCGCCAACTACCAAATGCGGTTCTAGCCCTAAGCGTTGCCCAACTCTCGCTAAAGTATTACGGGACACCAACATAGACTTGTATTCCGTCAAGCGCCCTTCGCGTTGCCTTTGAAATTTTGCGAATAGCCACCCACTAACGACGAGGTCGAGGACCGCATCGCCTAAAAATTCAAGCCGCTCATTGTGGTCGGTGCTGTGACTAGAGTGTTCAAGTGCGCGACGTAATAAATTACGCTGTCGAAATCGATAACCAAGCACGTCTTCAAGGTGGCTGAGATTGCTCTCGGGGTCGGCCACATATATAAGTGTAATATAGTTCTCAGCTTTGTTAAGCTTTCTTTATCATGATGTTAAAAGGCAAGAAAGGAATAATCTTTGGCGTAGCAAACGAACACAGTTTGGCATGGCATATTGCTGTGAATGCTGTTGCCCAGGGCGCAGAGGTGGTGCTGTCTGTCGCGAGCGAACGCTTTGTCCGCCGCGTGGCCCCGCTAGCTGAAAAACTTGGCGCTCCGCCCCCGATTATTTGTGACGTTTCGTCCGACGAGCAAATCGCCGAGGCATTTGTCGAAATTAAAAAAGTGATGCCAGAAGTTGATTTTTTAGTGCACGCTATCGCGACAGCAAAGCGTGGCGAGCTCGAAGGCCGCTTCGTTGATACTTCGCGTGACGGCTTTAGTTTGGCACACGATATTTCAACCTATTCCTTCGTGGCACTTGCTCGCGCCGCCGAAGACTTACTCACGGCCGATGCGTCATTACTTACATTGTCCTACCTGGGCGCTATTCGCGCCGTACCATCGTACAACGTGATGGGTGTTGCTAAAGCGTCTCTGGAGGCGTCTGTACGCTATATGGCTAACGATTTTGGGCCCAAGGGTATTCGAGTAAATGCGATTTCTGCCGGGCCAATCCGCACCCTGTCGGCGTCTATCGTTAAAGGCTTTAAGGAAAAGGTAGACATTCAGCAAGTTGCTGCGCCATTGCGCCGCAACGTAACAGGCGAAGATGTTGGCAAGGCAGGCATGTTCTTGCTCAGCGATATGGCGTCTGGTGTGACTGGCGAAATTCTTTATGTTGACTGTGGTTATAACATCATGGCCGATTTCATTACTAAAGACTGAATGTCTGCCTTGCTGCGCCCCGTCACCATTTTGTGTGTTGGCGGTAACGATATAAATATGGGAGCAGGATTGCAAACAGATCTTGCGGTCGCCAAAGCACTTGGCTGCCACGCACATCTCGCGCCGACTATGCATACCGTCCAGACGGAAGATGGCTTGCAGTCCGTAGATGTCCTCGACAGGGAAGCCGTAGGGCGCAGCATGCTTGACGGATTATCGGACGGCGTTGATGCCATTAAGATCGGCGCGCTTGGCAATGAGTTGATTGCTGAAGTGGTCGTCGAAATATTAGACCCTTGGCGCGATATTCTGCCCATCGTCTTTGATCCTGTTTCCCAGGCAAGTAAATCGAAAACGGGCGTATGTCTTAATACACCAGCTGGCGTGCAACTCGCCGAGCAAAGGTTGTTGCCAATGGTCACCTTGGCCACGCCAAATAGTATGGAGTACGGTAGCGGTAAAAGTTATCTCGAATGCCCAGCGGTATTGCAAAAAGGGGGCCATGCAGACCCTTTTTTGTGCTTCGAGAGCGATACTCAGCCCGACTATATTAGCGATGTCTTGCACGTTCGCGGCCGCGTGGCTCTGGAGATGCGTCACACCAGGCTTGACAATATTCAGGCAGTGCATGGGACAGGCTGCGCATTATCAAGTCTAATCACTTGTTATTTAGCGAAAGGTATCGAGCTAGAGAACGCTCTGATTACCGCCTTACGGGTCATGCAGGAGTGGCTAGGCAATACACAGGACGGCACCTTGCATCCACGAGTTTCAGAAATTTTGCCGGGAACGCGTATCCCTGATCAGCGCGATGCTGACGGACATATTTGGCTTTAGTAGGCTGGCAAAACGCCCAAGGTACGGGCGATTGAGTCCACATAGCGGTCAGTCATTCCTGAGATAAAATCGCAAGCAGCGCGCTCGGTTGACTCGGCAGTTTCAAAAAAGCGAGCAGGGATGTGTTCGGGTTGCGCTAACACTTCGTCGAAAACCTTGTCTAGTAGTTGCGTCGAGCGTCGAATTTGCCAGTTAATGTCTTCGTTGAAATACATATTTTCATAGAGGTATTTATGCATTTCCGCGACCATGGTTTTGAACTTTGGTGTATGACCAATCAACCGCTGGTCTCCCATTTGCACTTCAAGAGAAGTCTTGCCTTTGGCGGTTGCTAAGCGGCGGTGAGATTCTTCGCGCACATCGGCAATAGCCATTCCGAGAATTTCGTTGGCAGCACGTCGCCAAAGCAGGACGCCTTCGCTTTGGTTTGAATGGCGTTTGCGGGATTCTTCAATGGCAATCGACCAAATTTCCAAGTCATGTTCCATCTTTTCTGAGTCGAGAATTTTCTCGCGAATACCATCTTCAATGTCGTGGTAGTGGTATGCTGTAGAATCTGCTAAATCAACTAATTGAGCCTCTAATAGTGGGAAACGAAGCTTTTTGCCACTTTCGACATCGATGATTTCTTCGTGTTTTTTCAAACAACTTTTTGTTTCTTCGGTGAGGTTTAACCCGCGATACTCGGGGTTGCGCCGTTCTAAAACATCGACAATCCTTAACGATTGACGGTTGTGTGCGAAGCCGCCAAAATCTTTCATCTTTTCGTTTAGCAGCACTTCCCCTGAGTGCCCAAAAGGTGGGTGCCCTAGATCGTGCGCCAAGGCAATAGACTCGCAAAGTGATTCGTTCAAGTCGAGGGCGTTAGCTAACGAGCGCGACACTTGCATTACCTCAAGAGAGTGAGTCAAACGTGTACGCTGATTGTCGCCAACATGGTTAACGAACACTTGCGTTTTGTACATCAGGCGACGAAAGGATGAACTGTGAATAATGCGATCGCGATCGCGCTCATAACGAGTCCGCCACGGGTCCGTTTGCTCAGTGAAAGCGCGCCCGGCAGAGTTGGCGGAGTGACTGGCAGCTGAATGCAGCAGTCGCGATTCGTTTTCTTCTTTCTGTATGCGGTCCATTGGATGGAAATCATAACATTTTGAGGTATTTCCCGCTTATTTATTGACGATTTTTGTGGGAAAACATATCATTTGCGCCTGTTTTCTGTGTATCAACTTCGCACCAAACCTCTCGCCGCCGATGTGCGCGCGTCATTCATTCTAAAACTCGAGGCCTGGGGCCAAGAGTTTGGTGGTGCTTGGGTGTTTCTAAATGACGAAACAAGCGTCTTTTATTTCAAAGGCGATGCGCCGCAGGCCAATATGGTCGCCTTGCAGCAGTGGCCTGAAGTGATTTCTGTAGTCGCTGAAAGCGCTCCACCGTTTACCGTTAGCGAAATTGCAAACAAGCAAGTGACTATTCAAGACGCGATGTTTGGCAATGGTGCGGCAAGCATTATCGCGGGCCCATGTTCGGTCGAAGATTACGACTCCATGCTAGGTATTGCGCAGAAGTTGTCCGCATTGGGAGTTCGCGCTTTACGCGCCGGCGCATTTAAGCCACGCACTTCGCCATACGCCTTTCAGGGATTAGGAGAGAAGGGCTTAGAAATACTGTCAGCAGTATCAAAAGAAACGGGCATGGCAATCGTAACCGAAGTGCTTGATCCGCGAGATATCGGAATCGTTTCGCAACACGCCAACATGCTACAGATTGGCTCGCGCAACATGTCGAACTCCGCACTTCTCAAAGAAGTTGGGCAGGCGGGCATGCCGGTGTTGTTAAAGCGCGGCATGGCGTCCACGATAAAAGAGTTTTTGTTCGCTGCTGAATATGTGGCGGTAGGAGGTTGCGATGATATTTTGCTGTGCGAGCGCGGCTTGCGTCACTTCGACCCAGAGGTGCGTAACATTTTCGATTTGTCTGCCATCGCGCTCCTGAAACAAAAAACGGGCTTGCCGGTTATCGCCGATCCATCGCACGGCACCGGTCGCGCCGATTTAGTACCATCGATGATGTGTGCCGCTGCAGCTGCCGGCGCCGACGGCTTCTTGATCGAAGTTCACGACAAGCCACAAGACTCTTGGTCCGATGCCGATCAAGCCTTAAGCGTTGAGAATTTTGCGCAAACCTTACCGCGACTAGAAGCGGTGTTGTCTGTTTTTGATAAAAACCTTAATCCTCTCTTAGCAAAATAACTTTAATGACTCGAGCCAAGTACATAGCTGGAAACTGGAAGATGCACTTAACAAAGCGTCGCGCTTCAACATTAGCGCGCGATATTGTTGCAGCTGCAGACAGTTCCGACTCTGCCGTCAAAGTAGCAGTATTCCCCGCTTTCGTGCACCTTGACCATGTGCGTCGTAATATCCGTAACAGTAATGTTATTTTGGGCGCGCAAAATTGCTACGGCAAAAAAGAGGGCGCTTTCACTGGTGAAATTTCGCCATACATGTTGCGCGACATGGGGGTCAAAGTTGTAATGCTCGGTCACTCCGAACGCCGGCATATATTTGGCGAGACCGATGATATGATTTTTGAAAAAGTGAAAATCGCATTACGCGCTAAGATTGATGTCATGCTGTGTGTCGGTGAAACACTAGAAGAACGCCAAGCCGGACAAACATTCGAAGTGCTTGTTCGCCAGCTCAAGGTTCTTAAGGCTGTTAAGCCTACGCAATCTTCACGTATCGCCATCGCCTATGAGCCTGTCTGGGCGATTGGCACTGGCGAAACAGCAACGCCGCGAATTGCTCAAGAGGCACACGCTGAATGCCGCCGCTTAGTCGGAAAAGTTCTTGGTGACGATGCGGCCCAACAAATACAAATTCTTTACGGTGGCTCAATGAAAGGCAGTAATGCTGCCGAGCTTCTGTCGCAACCAGACGTCGACGGCGGCCTGGTGGGTGGCGCATCACTTACTGGCGACGACTTCTCTCCAATCATTAATGCCGCAAGCGCATTAAGTTAAACAACGCATACCATGCAATTCTTACTTTACACAACTTTCTTTGTTTCGGCTCTACTACTCATTTTGGTCATCTTGGTACAAGAAGGCAAAGGTGGTGGCCTTGGCGGCGCACTTGGCGGCGCAGGCTCTGAGACTTTCGGCGTTCGTGCCGGCGGCGTTAACAAAGTTACTTTCATCATCTTCTTAGTGTTCATTCTTTCTGCAATGTCTCTACACTGGATATCAGACGAATCCAATTCAGGCTCGGCTCTCGAATTCGGTGATGCTGCGCAGCCTATTCAGGCACCGGTAGATCCGACGCAGTAATCATGGCAACAACGATGTCATCTATTTCTGAACGAACCGATAAAGCACTTCGTAAATCCGAAGCGCTGCTTGAGGGGCATTTCTTGCTATCATCCGGGCGTCACGCTGGACGTTATGTGCAGTGCGCCCGTTTATTGCAGCACACTGATTTAGCTGCGCAGGTTTGTACAGATTTAGCGGATAAAGTCCGCCAGCAACTTGGCGACGATAAGCCTTTCGATGTCGTCATCGGCCCGGCAATGGGCGCTGTTACTTTTAGTTACGAGTTAGCTCGCGCATTTGGTGTGCGTGGGTTATTCGCTGAACGAGCAGCCGAAGGCGGTTTCGATTTACGCCGCGGGTTTGAAATTAAACCTAACGAGCGCGTCTTAGTCGCCGAAGATGTTGTCACCACTGGCAAATCAGCCGGAGAGGTTGTCACCATGTTGCGCGCAATGGGTGTGAGCGATATTTCCGCTGCATCTATTGTTAATCGCAGTGGCAGCGAGAATCCATTTGGAGACGATGTCCACTACTATAGCTGCATAGAAGTTGATGTCCCGTCATACGATGCCAGCGAATGCCCATTCTGTGAAAGCGGAGAGCATGGCGATGCTTACAAGCCTGGCAGCCGTCCAAATATTTAATTATGGCTAAGAAACCTACCGCCACTTTAGCCAGCATGACTGGCTTTGGGCGCGCGCAGGTCGAAACTAGCCAGCTGTCAGTTAAGGTAGAATTTCGCACTGTTAACGGCAAGGGATTTCATTGTAAGTTGCGCATGCCATCGGACTTGCTCGAGCACGAAGCGAAGGTTGAGGGCATGTTGCGACAGGCTTTGTCGCGTGGTTCCATCTCGGGCTTTGTGAGTGTGCGCCGTAGCCACGACGACACCGTAGAATTTGATCAGCAAGTTTTAAAAAAGTATCTTTCCGCCTGGAAACGTACCGAAAAAAATCTTGGTTTAGATGTGGTTTCACCGACCCTCAAAGATTTAATCTCGATGCCGGGCGCGATGCATTCTGCGCGTAATCCGCAAGGTCAAGTGCGCGCAGTCGAGCGCGCCATTAAGCAAGCTGCTGCAGAAGCGATTGTGGCGCTGCAAGATTCACGCGCCAAAGAAGGCGTTCGTTTGGGCAAAGAGATGCAGCGCATTATTAGCCAGCTCGAAAAGCTAGTCGCACGCACTGCGCGCCGCGCACCTATAGCTGTTAAAGAGGCCTCTGCGAAATACGCATTGCGAGTCCAGCAAGCATTGGCTGCTGCTGGTGAGAATGACTCTTACGATTTAGGTCGCGAATTAATCGCTTTGACCGAGCGCGCCGATGTTCAGGAAGAAATTGCGAGACTAGACATTCACATAGAGCGTTTACGTGCCACCATAAAAAAGGGCGGCGCAGTCGGACGCGAGTTTGAATTCATACTGCAAGAGTGTCATCGCGAAATAACAACTCTGGGCAATAAGTCCTCGGACGGCAAGTTATCAGAAATGGTCGTTGCGATGAAGCTAGGTGCGCAACAATTAAAAGAGCAGGTCGCTAATGTCGAATAACGGCCGCTTAATCGTCGTTTCTGGGCCGACTGCCTCCGGAAAGTCAACTCTATGGAAGCGCTTAGTCGCGCATCCTAAGGTCGATTTTTCAATCAGTGTAACCACCCGCGGTATCCGCAAAGGTGAAGTGGACGGCGAGGACTATATTTTTATTTCTAAAGAAGAATTCGAGCAGCGCATCGCTAGCGACGAATTTTTAGAATACGCGACAGTTCATACCAACTATTACGGAACATTGCGTTCAAGCACTGAAGCATCGCTAAATGCAGGGCACGACATTGTTTTAGAGGTTGACGTGCAAGGTGCTTTGCAGCTTGCCGAATACAAATTTCCCATGGTGTCACTTTTTGTAGTGCCCCCATCGCGCGAAATTTTGATTGAGAGGTTGCGCCGTCGTGGCACCGAAACCGAAGAGCAAATCACTACGCGATTGAAAGCCGTAGACGCCGAGCTGGCTTTTGCGAAAGATTATGATTATCAGTTAGTGAACGACGATTTCGAGAAAATGCTCGCTGAAGCCATAAGTATTCTTGGCTACGCAAAGGAGAACAGTAATGGCTAATATTTTACTGGGCGTGACAGGGTCCGCGGCATGCTTCAAGGCGGCTACGTGTGCGTCGCAACTCACTCAACAAGGGCATCATGTGCAAGTTGTGTTAACGCCCATGGCGCTAGAGTTTGTCAGCGCTTTGCAGTTTTCGTGTTTGACCGGCGTGCGAGCAATTAGCCACGACGATTCTCAGCTCGATCCTGCAGGCATGGAACACATCTCGCTGGCACGCCAAGCAGATTTAATGCTGATTATGCCGGCAACTGCGAACACTATTGGGCATATTTCTAATGGTATCGCAGGCAACCTGTTAACAACTTTGGCATTAGCGATTAGCGACGATATCCCTAGACTGTTTGCGCCGGCGATGAATCCCGAGATGTTTTCGCATCCAGCAGTGCAACGCAATTTACAGCAACTCGAAGCGGATGGTTGGCAGCAAGTTGGGCCGGCATCCGGAGTAACCGCTTGCCAAGAAGAGGGTGCGGGGCGCATGCTCGAAGTCGATGAAATCCTTGAGATGGTTGCCAGCGTTCTAGGCTAATGGCGCGTTTCTTAGTTACAGCAGGACCAACGCGTGAGGCGCTAGACCCAGTGCGCTATTTGTCTAATCGCTCTAGTGGCAAGATGGGTTATGCGATTTGTGATGCGCTCGTCGCCGCCGGTCACGAAGTCGTTTTAGTTAGCGGCCCAACTTCGCTAGAATCACCGGTGAATACCGATGCTATTCAAGTAGAGTCGGCGCAAGAAATGTATGAAGCGTGCGCGCGACAATGGCAAGCTTGTGACGCACTGTTTGCGGTAGCTGCAGTAAGCGATTATCGCCCTTCCACCACTAGTTCTCAAAAAATTAAACGAGTAAGCGATGCGTTATCCATTGATCTAGTGGCAAATCTGGACATCGTAAAAGCTTTAGCTGCCACTAAGGGCGAACGGCTCGTTGTCGGTTTTGCGCTAGAATCTGAAAATGGCGAGCAACATGCACGTCAAAAGCTAGAGTCTAAAAACCTAGACTTCGTATGCCTTAATACTCCACAGTCCCAAGGCGCCGACGTGTCTGAGTTGACAGTATTAAATGGAGACACTCAATGGCAAATAGGCCCGTGTTCGAAGGCGTCTCTTGCAACTGAACTCGTAGAAGTTATACTTGAAAATAGTAATGTCTAATAAAGAACAATCAGTAATTTTGCTGCGTAAAGCCGCGTTGGCAATGATGGCTTTTGAGTGGATTCAAGTAGCGATGGGCTCGGCGTCCATTTCAAGTGTACTGGTTTTGGCGTGCGTGATAGTTATCCCTTTCCCGTTCTACGCCGCACTATTGTGGCCGATTAAGAGGCTTGCGAGTGCCGCAAAAATTCGCAAAGTGGTGTTCTGGTGCTTGGCGTTCCGCGCCTTTATGCCAATTATAGGGAATGTATTCGCGAACGAATTATTGCGTATCGCTCCACAGGTTGCAGTTGGGGTCATTGCGATAATTTTAATTATAAATTTTACTCCTGACAAGTTTGCTATCAAATTTGGCTTTGCACAAAAGTGGTTGTCCCTTCCTGCAATAGTGTTGTTTTATATGGCTGGTTTTGTTCCACCTCCGATTCATCAAACAGCCGTCTCGAGTGAAGAATACTCTGACGACTCGCCGAACATTGTGCTTCTCAGCTGGGACACCGTGCGCGCAGATGTATTGTCGCTCTACGGCGGTACAGGCCTAGATACGCCGAACCTCGACAAATTTGCTAGTCGCAGCGTTGTATTCAATGACGCCGTTGCGCATACACCAATCACCGGACCCGAGCATGCGCTAATGCTTAGCGGCTTACTCCCACCGAGCAATGGCTCGCGTGCAAACGTCCTGTCAAGAATGCCCGATTCGGTTACAACATTACCAGAGATGTTGTCAGACAAGGGATACGCCACCGGAGGCTTCGTATCCGCATATCCAATGCTCGGTCGCTTTGGCTTTCAACAAGGATTTAGTGTTTATAACGATATTATGGGGAATCAACCGCTGATTCGATTTAAGCAATTAAGTCCGCGCGAGATATTCTGGGCCGGTTTGTTGTATCCATTTTTGAGGGCCTCAACAAAAGCATTTACTTCCGGACCAGTTGTGCAAGAGCGTGCTATAGAATGGTTGAATCAGCAAAATAGAGAGCAGCCGTATTTTATGTTTTTGCATTTATACGATGCGCACGCACCCTACACGCCATCCCCAAGATTTGAAAAAATTGCGCTTGAGCGTATCCATTCAGCCACTCCAGCAGCCTTCGACGGCAATGATGTTGAATCAATGGCGCGTTATCGTGCCGAGATCGCAATGCTCGATAGCTTTTTTGGGGAGCTGTTGATTGAGCTTGAGAAACGCGACCCAGGCTTAGCAAACACTTTGATTATTCTCACCTCAGACCACGGAGAATGTTTTGGCGAGGGTGGCATTCACTTTAACCATGTTCCGTCTTTGTTTGAGGCGACGCAGCATATTCCTCTGGTTATTCACTTCCCGAAAGACGCTGGGGCAGGTATTCGGGTAAAGGAAACGGTTACGCACCTCGATATTTTGCCAACATGTATGTTCGCTACAGGCGACGATTTAGAGTCTCTACCACAAGATGTGGCTACGTATCCCCTGCAACTAGCATATTCCAAGAGGGGAATGGGTTACGACATGCGCGGCGTTTACCTAGAGGCGCAGCAAACAACGCTTGGCGATGACCGACTTCGTGGCTGGCGCACGACCGAGCATAAATATTTGATCAGCCGTAGTGGGCAAGAGCAGTTGTTTGATTACCACACAAATGAGGTTGAAAATAAATTGTCGAAGGAGCCGAAGCTCGCGGTAGAAATAAAAGCTACCCTGCTTAATTTCTTCAATGCTTTACCCATTCTTGATGGCTCAGTATTGTCTATTTCAGAGCAGGATGAGCGAGCGATGGGTGATCTCGGATACACCGATTAAATCCGTGAAATCAAGGGTTTTAGCTGGTTCTTTCTGTAATTTAGGGCGTGTAGGAATTACGATAATGGTTCAGTGGTTACCTCCCGCAAGAAGTCAAAATCAAGAAAGTCTAAATCCTCGAGAAAGAATTCTGCAAACCAGCAATTCGGATTTATTTTTTCGGGGTTTAATGCCGTCCTTTCATTTTTTGGGGCAGGGCTAATTATTCTATTCAATGGCGTTAAGTGGCTGTTCGAATCTACCCTCGACGCCCTCTACGGTAATCGCGGACGGCAACCATTCGGCATAGCGCTAGCCTGTATTGGGCTGTTCGTGTTAGGCGCATTGCTTAGTTACGAGAGCGGCGACAAAGGCGGCAATTTGTGCGGCGTACTTGGTTACACCGTTGCTAACTCGATGTCGTTTTTTTTGGGTATTGGTGCGTTTGTTGCGCCTTGCTTTTGCGCCTTCTGGGGTATCGCAAGATTGGTGCGCGAAGAAAGCAGCGGCTATGCCGGATTTAAATTAGTAGGCATTTGCCTTTTGAGTTTGTCTGCAGCTTTCATCGGCCATGGACTTGGCGATGTGACGCCGACGAATGTTTTCATGCAAGGGCAGGGCGGCTGGTTAGGCAGCAGTTTCTACCCAACGCTTGCGGAAGTGTTTGGCCCATTAGGCACAACAATTGTCATTACTTTTTTGGTTAGCCTTTCATTGCTTATGGCAACTGAGTGGGCTTTTGTGCCGCTGGTGCGCGACTTGCTTAAGAGCGGAGCCGATAAGTTACGCCAACAAGATCTACCGTGGGGCGGTAAAGACGAGAGTTCCATAATTGATGGCGCAAAGGAGAATCACGAAAA
>CAWWAN010000038.1:0-12910 GCA_963934925.1 uncultured bacterium
AAATCGACCGTGCCTTGATTGAGCTTGATGGCTCCGAGAACAAAAGCGCTTTGGGCGCCAATGCACTGCTAGGCGTTTCGTTGGCCGTGGCTCATGCCGCCTCTGACGATGCTGGCCTACCGCTGTTCCGCTACCTTGGTGGAGCCGGTGCAAATCGTTTGCCCGTACCAATGATGAACGTGTTAAACGGTGGCGAACATGCGGATAATAACGTCGATGTTCAAGAATTTATGATTCAGCCATGGGGCGCTCCTGACTTCAGCGAAGCGGTACGTTGGTGTACCGAGACCTACCATTCACTCAAGTCCCTTTGCCGCGACCAGGGCCTTTCAACAGCCATCGGGGACGAAGGCGGATTCGCGCCAAACCTCATCTCAAACATCGCGGCGATTGATTTGCTGCTTCAAGCAATCGAAGACACCGGCCTGAAAGCGGGCCCTAAGCAGATGGCTATTGCTCTCGATGTGGCTGCTTCTGAGATTCACAGCGATGGCATTTACACCTTCGAAGGGAAGCCCCACTCCTCTGATGAGATGGTTGAAATGTACAAGTCGTGGTGTTCACAGTACCCGATCGTGTCCATCGAAGACGCGCTTGACGAAGATGACTGGGATGGCTGGCGCACTTTAACTGACCAGTTAGGCGATGACATCCAACTTGTCGGTGACGATTTATTTGTGACTAACCCCAAACGTTTATTACGCGGTATTGATGGCGGTCAAGCGAATTCAATTTTGATTAAGGTAAATCAAATAGGTACTTTGACTGAAACCTTACGGGCGATTGATGTCGCATACGAGGCTGGCTTCACGGCAGTCATTTCTCACCGCTCTGGCGAGACCGAAGACACTACGATTGCCGACTTGGCAGTAGCCGTTGGTGCCGGACAAATCAAGACTGGCGCTCCGTGTCGTTCTGACCGTGTCGCTAAATACAACCAACTGCTGCGCATTGAAGAATGGCTCGGCAGCTCTGCGCGTTATGGCAACGCGATGCCACTGTAATTGAAGTGACCTTAAAGAAAATCCGGAAGAAGGCATTGTTCACCGATGGTGTTCTTTGGCTAATTACCATCCTTGCCGGGATTATGTTCTTGCTACCGAAGGCTGTAAGCCTCATTCAGACACGCGAGAAAGAGAAGATTGAGGCGCTCCAAGCCGAGTCGGCAGAGCGAGAGCTCAAAGAATCGCAAATCAAGGTCGAATACCTGGGTAGCGATCCCGATGCTCTGAAAAAGATTAGCGAACAAAGAGCACTAGCCGGACGTAAGCAAAATAATGAATGACATTCCCAATTCTCAGCAGCAGGCTGCAGCCAAGTATGCGCAGGCCTATCAAGACTTAAAAGCCCAAATCGCGCGCGTGATTGTTGGCCAAGACGAGGTTGTCGAGCAGCTCTGCATTGCGGTGGCTGCACAGGGCCATGCGATATTAGTTGGCGTACCTGGCTTGGCGAAAACGTTACTAGTGAGCAGTTTCGCCGAAGCAGTCGACCTCGACTTCAATCGCATTCAATTTACACCCGACTTGATGCCCGCCGATATCACTGGCGCCGAGGTGCTGCATTCTGACGTTCGCACCGGCGAACGTAGCTTCAGGTTTATGCACGGGCCATTGTTTAGTAATATTGTGCTAGCCGACGAGATCAACCGTACGCCGCCAAAGACTCAAGCAGCGCTACTTGAAGCAATGCAAGAACGTCAAGTCACGGCTGGTGGCAATACTATGATTTTGCCAAAACCGTTTTTCGTATTGGCCACGCAAAACCCTATTGAGCAAGAAGGCACTTACCCACTTCCTGAAGCAGCGCTCGACCGCTTTTTGTTTTTTATTAAAGTCGATTACCCGAACGCCAACGAAGAGTCCGAGATCTTGCGCCGTACCACTGGCGAAGTGAATGCTGAAATCGAAAAGGTTCTAAACAGTGACGAGCTGATTGAATTGCAAGAGCTGGTAAGAGGCATTCCTGTTGCAGATAGCGTTCTTGATTATGCAGTTGCACTCACTCGCAACAGCCGTCCTGGTGACGAGGCCCCTGATTTTATCAACACCAATGTCACCTGGGGAGCAGGTCCACGTGCGGCGCAATCATTGGTAATGGCTGCGAAAGCGAAGGCCTTGCTGAACGGTAAAAGCCATGCGAGTATCGCCGATATTCAAGCCGTTGCGAAACCGGCACTGCGACATCGTGTGGCACTAAACTTTGCCGCTGAGTCAGAGGGGCTAAACTCGGATAGCATCATCCAGCAACTCATAGAATTTACCGCTGAGCATGTAACCCGTTTCGATGGCTAGGCAGAGTCCATCGCACGACACAAAATTGCTCGAGCGATTGAAGCGCCTGCAGTTGCGAGCGCAAGTTGCCGTTGATGGCATCCAAAAGGGAATGCATCGCTCATCGCTGCGTGGTGTCAGCACTACTTTTGCTCAACACCGCGAGTATGTGCCTGGCGACGATGTCCGCCACCTTGATTGGCGGATTATGGCGCGCAGCGATCGCAATGTTCTGCGCGAGTTCGAAGAGGAGACTGATTTGTGCGTTTACTTCGTCCTAGATGCGTCGCTGTCGATGTCTTATGGCCGCGCCGTTTCAAAGCTCGAGTATGCCACATATATTATTGCTGCTTTGGCACGCATCGCCACCCAGCAAAACGACCGCTTTGCGCTTGCTGTCCAAACTTCAGGGGGCACCAAATTATTGCTGCCGCCATCGCGCGGCCTCACGCAATGGAAAAGTTTGTGCGAGTTGTTGGCGCGGGTCGAAGCCGACGGCGAAATGGACACTAACGCCGAGATGTTAAATTTTTCGCAACATTTGCATCAGCGTAGCGTAGTTATTTGGATGAGCGATTTCTTAGATAGCGCAGAGGATAGCGTGCAAAGCGCACGCGCCTTTAGCGGCCAGCGGCATGATTTATGGGCACTGCGGGTCCTTGATGGCGACGAAGTTGATTTCCCATTCACGGACTTAAGCCAATTCGAAGGCCTCGAAGACGATTTGCTGCTTAAAGCCAATCCGCTAGCGATTGCCGAAGCCTACCGGATCGAGTTCGAAGATCACGCGCAAAACTTACGTCAACAGATGCGTTCGCTTGGTTGCACCTTTCGCCGCCTGCGCACCGATGCCTCCGTTGAAGAAAACATCCTTCAAGTCTTAGCTAGTCGAGATTCCAAGCTCGCACGTAAAGGTCGATGAATTTTATTTTCGGATCGTTCTTGTGGTTACTGCCCTTGGCGGCGGTACCGATTATTATTCACTTATTGCAACGCCAGCGTTATGTGCAAGTAAAGTTTGCCGCGACTGATTTTTTACGCAAGGCTATTCAACGGGTGCGACGCAAAGTTTTATTGCAAGATTTGCTCTTGCTCGTATTGCGCACTCTAGCGGTGATACTAGTGATATTGGCTTTAGCAAGGCCCAGCGCTCATTCACAACTTCTTGATCCCTCGCGTGCCCCGCAACTTGAGATTGTAATAATAGACGCATCAATGTCTATGCAGCAATTTGTTGGTGACAGCGATGCTTTTAGCGCTGCGCAGGACATAGCAAAGAATATCTTCAGCAATCTCGACGACAGTCGTGATCGCGCTGCACTCATTATGGCGTCGCGACGCGCACAGAGTTTATCGCAGGGCAGTACGCGCCAAGCATTAATGTCGCTTACTGCAAAGGGCCTAGCATGTGGTAACGCAAATGCTAACTGGCTCGATGCTGTTCAGATTGCTGAAGAGGTTATTGGTGAACAGGCGCTTGAGAATAGCGAAGTCCGGTTAACAATCATTAGTGATTTTCAAGACAATGAGTGGTTTGATGGTGGCGAAGCCGCAGCAGCTATGCAGTTATTTAGTGATAGCAATGTAGTCATTGATTACCAAACGGTCGGTGCAGGACAAACTTCAAATGTGGCGGTGCATCATTCGACTGTTACACCTCAGGCTGTAGTGAAGGGAGGCGAAGTCGTATTCAGTTGTGAAGTGCGTAATTACACTAGCCGTCCGCAGCAGCGATTGTTGCAACTATCCCTTGACGGAAAAATTATCGCCGAGAAAGAGTTCGAACTCAAAGCGCGTAGTAGCGAGAGCTTTGAGCAAATGTTCAGTCTTAACGAAGTGGGCTCGCGCAAAGTTGAGGTGGCTATTACTGCCGATGGCCTACACGCCGATGACCAGCAAAGTGTTGGCCTTGAGGTTGTTGCTGAGTGGACGACTATTTTGTGTACCAACAATAGTGACTTTGGCAACGCTGACGTCAGCTCTAATTTCCTGTCGTATCTGAACCTTGGCGATCAAGCGCCATTGCGCCCTATTGTCCTTGGACCACACCAACTCAGCTCAAGCGCTTTAAATGAAGCACAACTACTGATTTTGTCCGATTTAAGTTCATTACCGAGCAGTAAAATAAAGTTGATCGAGTCTTTCGTGGCAGCTGGCGGCGGACTGTTGGTAGTGGTCGGCCCGCAAAGCAACACCCCGGCCTTGCAGCCTCTAATGTTGCAGCTTGGCTTGAAGCAATTTGAGATTGCGGGTGCGCAGGAGCGCGATGCTCTGTTAACCATAGACGATGCCGAGCACCCGGCGCTTAAGCTGTTTAATGACCCGCAGTGGCAAGCTTTACTTACTGAAGTTCCGCATCGCATTTTTCAGCAGCTCGATGTCGAGGGTGAACATCAATTGATCTTAAGTTTTTCGGCTACCGACAACGACTACAAGTCGGCCGCGCTTCTTCAATTCCATCATGACAAAGGCAAGGTTGCGGTTTCTGCCGTTGCCCCATACGCGCGCTGGAATCGCATGCCCGAAGTGCCTGGAGGCACAATGGCGCTTATTTACGATTTGCTATTCTCATTAGTACCGCAGCCCGCGTTGCCGTCCAAGCTAAAAGTTACTGAACGACTTGACTTGCCTCACGCCGTGACAATCACTAGCCCAGCTGGAAAAAGTTTGCGGTACTCATCGCAATTGGCTTTGAGTGTGCTGGGCGCTTACATCATCGATGGCCACAGTGTTGGTGTGCATAGCTTAGATAGCGAAAGTGACTTGCGCAGCATCGATGTCAGCGATTTACCTTCGTATTCTGACGCACAAGCTGCTGCTGTTACGAATGCGCAGCAAGAAACTAATGCACCACTGGCTGCAACTTTGCTTTATGTACTACTCGCGTGCTTAGTTTGCGAGTCACTGCTAAGTTTCGCCATTGACAAGAGGAGGACTGCATGAGTCAAAGCTTAGTCTTTATTAATGCGCCACAAGCATGGGTGATTGTGTTGCTCATCTTGCCGGCACTACTGTTCATTGCTTTGCTTCCCTACTACAAAGCTTTACGCAATAGAGACGCTAGCAAATCTATTCTGCCAACGGCCGTTTGTGTGATGGCACGTTTTGTTTGCTTAGCCGTGGTCTCTGCTTTACTGATGCAGCCACGCATCAACCAACGATCGACCGTAACCGAAGCTGCGCCACTAGCGGTAATTGTCGATGCAAGCACCTCTATGTCGCATAACGACACTGATGCTGGGAGTCGTAGTGAATGGGCGCGTAATTTTATTAATGGGGCTACGCTCGATGCTCTCGAGTCACGCTATGACCTAAAGTATTTTCAAGCAGCGCGCACCTTGTCGCTAAGCAGTCGCGATGCCATCATCAACCCGAACGCGCCGACTTCGGCGCTTGGCGAATCTCTGCTCGAGGTCGAGGCAGAATATCGTTCGCGGCGCTTGCCGGACGTACTGCTAATCAGCGACGGACGCAGCAACGATGGACGCACGCTTGAAGATGTTGCCAGTATTCTTCAGCAGAAGCGCATGCGTGCTTTCAGCATCGGTGTGGGCACCGACAACAGCATACCCGATTTAGTTTTAGAACAAGTTCAGTCTGCACAGCAAGTGTTAAGTGGCGATGTAGGATTGTTCACTTTACGTTTAAGGGCGCTGAGCAGTGCTGCGATTGATTCTGCTACTGTTGAATTACGTGACCAGCTAGGCAATCTTCTCGATACTCATGCTGTTCAGCAACCAACAGCAGATGGCGTGCAATTCGTACTGTCGTCGCAATTTGATCAAGCGGGTGATAACACCTTAACAGCAACAGTAGCCCCCGCTAGTGGCGAAGTTAATTTAAGCAACAACAGCATCAAGTTTAATCTTAAAGTGTTAAACACTCGAGTACGGGTGCTTTATGTCGAAGGCAAGCCGCGTTGGGAATACCGCTTCTTAAAAGAGCGTCTTATTCGCGCGACGAATGACATAGAGGCACAGTGTTGGCTAGCCGAAGCAGACCGCCAGTTCGAGCAAGAGCATTCAGCGACTACAACGGCATTGCGCGCAGTGCCTACTGACGTAGAAACTTTATTAGATCATTACGATGTGATTATCATCGGCGACGTCAGCCCGCTGCAAATAAGTCGCGACCCATTAGCATCGCAAGACTTCCTAAACAGCGTTGCTAAATTTGTTGAGAGTGGTGGAGGGTTACTCATGCTCGCTGGCCCGCAATACAATCCATTGCACTATCTTGACACGACCCTTGGCAACATGCTGCCGGTGGTTATAGATCCACAAGCTACTCCATTAAGTGAAGAGTTCCGCCCGCTGCCTAGTGATTTGGCGCACCCGCACCCGGCTAGCCTGCTTAGCACAGACCTTCAAGAAAACGCGGCCCTGTGGCAGAACGCTACTCCACTGTGGTGGATGTTCCCTAGTCAGCGACTAAAAAATGGTGCTCAAGCATGGCTGGTTAGCGATAGCGCCGAAAATGAATTCGGGCCCTTGGTCGTCGCAGCTTCGCACAACGTTCCGCACGGAAGAGTCGCATTCTTCGGCACCGATGAAACGTGGCGCTGGCGATTCCCTGCCGGAGAAAAATACGTGCAAAGTTTTTGGCGCGGTGCCTTGCGCTATCTCGCATCAGCACGGCTGCATAACAATCGCGGACGCATTCGCTTAGAGGCCGAACGTCAAATTGTCGAGCTTGGCGAATACGTGACTATCGAAGCTCGCATCCTCGACAGTGGTTATAAGCCGATCATTCAGGACGACGGCATTCCATTGTTCAATAGCGCGGGCAAGCAAGTATTAAGTTTGCAATTAGTCGAGCGTGATGGAGATGTCAGCTACCGCGGCAGCTACCGTCCGCAACGGCTTGGTGATGTTGAGCTTTATATTACCGAGAACTCTAACGCCAAATCAATGGTCAGCGCGCGCCTACATCTGAACGTTGTCTTGACGTCTAAAGAGATGGCCGATTTAACGCTTAACAGCAGCGGCTTGCAAAACTTAGCCACACAAACTGACGGCGTTTATTACACTGCTGACAAACTGCAAGACATCCTCGATGATCTCGATGGTGGGCAACCCATTGTGCGCGTCATTGACGAGCAGTTTGCGTTCATCAAGCCTTGGTGGGTCTTCGCTCTGTTCTTTGTTGCCATCGTTAGCGAGTGGCTTATTCGCAAGAAGAAAAATCTATGTTAATCGCCTCACTATTTTCGGTGGCTTTGGCTTGCGGTACCAGCCAGCAACAAGGCGACTCGACTCTGGAAGGGGTTTCGGTGCCCTTGCGCCAAGATTTAAGCGCAGAGCTGAATGATGCTTTAAGCTACTTAGAGCAGCAACGATGGCTTGAAGCGATTCCTACATTGCAACGCTTGGTGAGCAGCCCAGCATCTGCAGTTCACAAACTTCAAAACGATTTGTATGTCGGTGTTGCGAGTTTCGCGGCAGAGCAGTTGCGCAATTTACCACCAGCAGCGAGCGAATGGTACCGCACTCATTATCAAGATCGGGCGGCGGCGGTCGTTTTGCAGTACCAACGTCCGCTAAACATTGAGGCGCTCGAGCGCGCGACTTTGCAATACGCTGGTTTGACTGCCGAGAAAAGCGCGCAACAAACTTTAGATGCTGCGTATATGGATCGTAACTATTACGATCTATACCAAGACCCCCTAGATGAGCGGCATCCGCATGTTGCCATTGACCATCTGCAACTCGCCTGGAGTTACAAGTTTGGCGACGTACTGCCTTTACGCTATAACACCCACCGTTTAGCTTTTGGCAATGGCTTGGTTTATGCCACCAATGGGCACGATGTCGTGGCGCTCGACGCCGCAACGGGCAATCAACGCTGGAAATTCGACAACCTGGCTTGGCTCAACATAAACGACAAGTTAAATGACGAGCTGCATGCCGCGCAATCGCAGTTTACTTCACTACAGCCGGTACTAAGCGATGGTGTACTGTTAGTTAACATGCATCAGGCAAAAGCTGTGGGCCGCAGCGACCAGTATCGCAGAATCGACATTCGGCATATGACTCCGTTGCGTCGCCTACATGCCTTCGATGCACATAGCGGCGAATTGCTGTGGCGCCAAGTCATCGAAGCAGACGACGCCGAGACTAACAGCATCACCATTGGCACCCCACTCGTTAGTGCTGGGCGAGTGTATGTTCCTGTTTACGATGCAGGTGGTAACGTCGACATTTCGCTGATGTGTTTTGATTTACATAGTGGCAAGCAGCTATTCAAAACGTTCTTGGCCAGTGGCTCAATGGAAACCAATCTCTTTGGCAACCTGCTCACCGAAGTAGCGACGCCGGCTCCGGTCAGTGACGGTGAACACGTATGGTTGCTTTCGCAGTTTGGCACACTCAGTTGTGTCGCAGCACGCACCGGAGTTGTTGAATGGACTCGCACCTATCCACGCACCAAAGTAATTGTGCACCAAGACGGACGCCTTAGCCAACGCATCAATCACTTTGCGAACAATGATATATTCCTTAAAGATGGCGTAGTTGTCGTTGCTCCTCTCGATTCGCAAGCTCTGTTTTCCGTCAACGGCAATAGTGGCGAGCTTCTCAAATCTTATCCCGCACAAGAACGCGACGACAACCGTATGCGCTTCATCCTCGACTATGATGGCAAAAGCATTGTAACGAGCGGCAGCCATCTACAAAAAATAAATCTCACTTCGGGTGACAAGCTCTACACCTCTACTCAACTTTACAGATATAACGGTTACAACAACGAGAATCTACTGTCGTCCGAGCTAAGCAGCACTCATGCCTGGATGCCCTGTGAGAAAGGTGTGGCTACCGCTGCGCTTAATGATATCAACGGCACCTCTTTGGCAATCAGGTGGGACGACTCTCCAGAACTAGCTAGCAGCCCTATACAGCTTAGCGATGGCGCGGTACTGTTCTTGACACCCCGCGGAATTGTTTGTTACCGTAGCGACAAGTCCTATATCTTGAGTGCTGCGCAACCAAACACCACTCGTCGCGACTTAAATTATTACTTGCAAGTGGGTGCCGATGATTTGTCGATCGTAAAAACGATTAAGCGTAAACTGCGCAATCAATTGACCGAAGATTATTTTGATGTCATCGATAGAGACTTGGCAAGTTTGATTGTCGCACGTTGCGAACTATTACTCGGTAATCGCAACACTGGCCGTAGTCTGCTCAGGCGCTTAAGCGCATGTGACGATAGCGATGTCGCATGGCAGGCGCTGGTGCTATTAGTCGAGAGCACAGCCACCTCTAACATGCAGCTCATGAGCGATCCAATGCGCCCGGCTTTGTTGTTGTCACGCCATACCGTGCCAGCCGCAGCACTGGACGCTAAGCTATCCGGTGACTGGCGACGCCTGCTTGATGTTTACTTGTTGGACGACAGTAATAAGCTAATCTATTCTTGGATGACCGAGGCATTGACTGATTTGAATAAGCAGCAGCAACTTGAAGAATGGTTAGATACCCAGCTAGCAAACGCCGATTTGCCCATCGATAGCCAAATATCACTCTTTAACATTGCCTACCGGTTTAGCAGCGACGACTACAACAGTCACGCACAACTGCTCGATGGCAACAACTCATTGCTAACCGTCGATGGCATTGCACCTCCTGCTGAATCTCCATTGCCGTTCAACTGGGTTTTGCTACATGCCTTCAAGGGCGAAGAAGATTTACTGCTATTCCAAAGTCAACACACTTTGATTTTAGTTAAAGATGGCGAGCCTCAGTATATTACCCCTTTTGACTCTAATACTAGAATTCCGTCGCTGATTGACAAATGTGTCACCCTCACTGACGGTTGCGCGATTCTCACAGCACAAACCTGTGTTTACTTTAGCAACGATGGCAAATACCGGGTTAACAACATTGGCATAGCACTTTCGGCATTCTCAGAACCGCGAGTGGCGGGCGATTTGATTCTTCACATAAGTCACGCCAGCGACGACCAGGCCAGTCAGCTGCTGCTCATTGAGCCGCGCAGTGGCCGGGTTATTTACGAACTACAACTTGAAGAAGAAGCGCACTATCGCAACAATGTTTTAGTGGCTGGGAGACACGCTATTTATGTCACCGATGATTGGTTAGCCGATATTAATTTAACGCATCAACGGCCGGTCGTCCGCGTCAGCAAACGCGAGGCTAGTGAGATGCTGTCGCAAGCCACCCCAAATGAGATTATGTTCTCAAGTAGCATGGCAGGTAAAAACGAGTTGTTACTGTCGTTCACCAATTTGCGCGGTGAAGCAAACACCACTCTACTTAGTGAAGTACCGTTCACTCATTGCATTCAACGTTCGTTTACACATATGCAACTGCAAAATGGTTCGCTAGTAGCATTCCTTGTCGAGGATCTAGTCAATCGCCGGATGGTGTTGCACTTAGTCTTGGTTGACACGGCTGGTCATCTGATAAACCATCAGTCCATGGATTTACATTTGCTAAGCGCTGCTAAACCACAAATATCGCTCAGCCGAAAGCAAGTGATTGTTTCTGTTTCTAAGCGGCACTACACTTTTGAAATAAAATAATGTCTATTCTCGCCATCGTCTTACTCCAGATTACAGCCTCGCCATCTCTCGAAGCTGCCGATCGCGGCTTGCAAATTTTGGCGCATTCGCAATTGGCCGATGGCTCATGGGCGGCCGACGTCGGATACAAGCTCGATAACAGTTACAAAGTTTGGCAACAAGGTGTAAGCCACGTCGGGGTAACGGCTTTATCGGGTATGGCGTTTCTAGCTGGTGGACATGTGCCGCAACGTGGAAAATACGGCGAGGTCGTAGACAAAGCGGTAAGTTACATTTTGCAACAAGTGCAGCAAGACGGATACATCAGCAATAATGAAACCCGACTATACTCACATGCCTTCGCCACACTGTTCTTAGCAGAAGTTTACGGCATGACGCCACGCGATGACGTCCGCACCGCTTTGCAACGTGCCGTGAACTTAATCGTTGCCAGTCAAAACAACAGCGGTGGGTGGCGCTATCAACCGCATGTCGCGGACAGCGATATGTCCGTGGCGGCATGCCAGGTTTTGGCACTGCGTTCAGCGCATAACATTGGCATTCAAGTGCCTATCAGCACGATTGATGCTGCGGTTGCTTATGTCCGCAAGTCGGCAATACGTAACGACGACCCTGCCTGGAGCCTACACCGCGATTCGCGCCCTGGCGATTTTCGCTATCAGCCAAACTTGCGGGCGCGAGCTTCTTTCCCGCTCACAGCTGCTGGAATTACGATTTTGCACGGTGCCGGAGTATACGCTGATGCCGACATTGAGCGCGGGCTACAACGACTCGAGTCGCAAGCTGCAAGTTTTAATCGCCAGTATGGAAGCGGCATGGGTGGCCATTATTATTTCTATTATGGCCACTACTATGCCGTGCAAGCTTTCCATATTGCTGGCGGCGAACGGTACCGTAATTACTTGCGCTTGATACAGGGCGAGCTACTCAGGATGCAAAAATCAGATGGGTCATGGCCAAACAATGTCGGTCCGGGAAGCACCTATGGCACGGCAACCGCTTGCCTAATCTTACAAATCCCTAAAGAGTATCTGCCGATTTTCCAACGATGAGTCATCCACTACCACCTGTCATCCAAAAGTGCTTGCAAAGTTTGCAGCGCAGGATGCTTGTGGTACGCGTCTTCAAAGGGACCGGCCTGTTGCTGCTCAGCTTTTGCGCCATTGTGGCTTTATCGTTTTGCTTAGATTACTTTCTACGGCCGCCATTTGTTGTGAGAGTATTGCACGCGTCTTTTGCGGCACTGCTCAGCCTTTACTTATTCAAGCACTGGCTAGTAACGCTATTGCACCATCGCCCCACTGCAGTGCAACTGGCGACAATCATTGAAAAAAGCCATCGTTTTGATGATCGATTAAGTTCGAGTGTAGAGTTGTGCGCACAACACGATATGAGCAAAGGCAGTTTCTTAGAGTCTTTAGTAGATCAGGCTGTTAACGATTGTAAACAGCTTCAGCCACAGCATATTTTCCCTTTAAGCTCGCCATTAATAAACATTTCATGCGCCCTTTTGAGTTGTAGCGCCTTGGCATTATGTGCCCATTATTTCCCGCAGCACAATAGCATCTTTTGGCAGCGCATGACGGGCAGCGACATTACCTGGCCTGCACAAACCAAGTTGATTTTTGTTGTAGACAACCTCAGCTCCAAAAATAACTTTTTGACATCGACGAGTCCTAAGCACCTAGTGTTGCATACCAGCGACCCAGGCAGCCTAAGCTTACAAGCGCGTGCTATTGGTGAACTCCCTAGCCGAGTGGTACTGCATGGTTTAGCTCAATCGCATGGTATGACACCTCTAGGTGGTGGAGATTTCAAATATGACTTACCTCCACTATCAAGCACCACCACTTTTAGCCTGAGCGGCGGAGATCATCAGCAGGCGTCTTCAAGCCTTGAAGTCATCATTGGTGATGCACCCATGCTCAGCAATTGGGCGGTGACAGTCACGGCACCTCCATACACTTTGTTACCACCTGAAGGTTCGAGTAGCCAAGAGTTGCGCGTAATTGAAGGTTCGTTGATTGAGTTTAGCTTTGCCGTTGATGGCAACGACGTTGAAGTAAATGTTGTTGACGCCAACAACAATACTCTT
>CAWWAN010000039.1:0-12543 GCA_963934925.1 uncultured bacterium
TAGTGATTCAAGATGATGCGATACATGGTGTCGTCTAAACGAACCACGTAATCTATTGCACCACCTACTTCAGCTATTGATGACGCCTCTGCTTCCGTGACAGCCTCTGGTTGTAAAGTTGGTTGCATTGGTTCAGGCACAACAATATCTTTAGTCGCTGGCGGATCAGCATAACCAACCGCGTTAGTGCTCTCGCTAACAGCCGCCACTGCTTTGCTCGCTGGATCAGTAGGGGATGCAGCTTCGGCACTTGTAACACCAAAGGTCATAATCCCAATACTGCTATCATGCGGGGCTTGGGTCGGTGGCAGGTCTTGACTATTACTAGTTTTATAGACTACGGCGTAAGCTAAAGCTACGACAAGGACGACAAGGGCAATTAAAGTACGCATTACATTAAAGTAAACTATTGAGCAGCTATTTCAAGAACAAAAAAAACAGCCCGCCGGTGAGCGGGCTGTTTTGGCGCTAAATGGCTTGTTTAACCTTTAGCTGGAGCGTTTTTAGGGCTCTTATTCACAGAGCTTCCTGGCGCGGAGCCGATTTTTTTATTACGAGCCCAGCGGTCGAAGAAGATAAGTAGCGGAGATGCCACGAATATTGAAGAGTACGTGCCGACGACAATACCCACCAACATCGCGAAGCTGAAGCCTTCGAGAGTATTATGGAATTGACGGTTAGCGAAGAACAAGACACCTACCACGAAGAACGTAGTCACAGATGTCAGAATCGTACGACTTAGAGACTGGTTAATGGAGATGTTAATAATCTCTTTGAAAGACTCTTTGCGACGAGGCATGTTTTCACGGACACGGTCGAACACAACAATCGTATCGTTAAGTGAGTAACCAATGATGGTTAAGAATGCCGCGATAATTTCGAGGTTGATCTCGACATGAACCCAACCCATCTGCGAGACGAATGCCAATACACCTAGAGTGATTAGCACGTCGTGGAATAGGGCAGCAACAGCTGCTAAACCAAAACGATATTCGTGGAAGCGGAAGTTCATGTAAACCACAATCAGCACCAACGCCAACAAGAGAGCGCGCACAGCAGAGCCTTGTATCTCGCCTGACACGCGAGCACCAACGGTAGACTTCTGTGGGAATGAGGCGTCGAGGTCTGCAGCGCCAGCATCGTCTAGGATTAATAATCCCTCGAGAGATTTTTGTAACTCGGTGACCATTTCTTGGGCCAAGTCTTTGCCCCCTTGAACTTTGTCGGTTGAGATTCCGGCCGCACGGTCTGCGGCGCTTAGCTTGCGCTTAACCTGGAAGTCTTTAGATGTGTCAGCGCCTGAAGTGCTTTCGGCATCGGATTTAACAACAGTAACCTGGAAACCGTTGAGGCGATCACGCATTTCGGAAATGTTAACCTCTTTAGCCAAGTGAACGCGAGCGGTTGAACCACCAGCGAAGTCAATGCCAAGCATCTCGTTTGCATTTTGCGAGTATATCCACAAACCGCTAGAGAGTAGGGCCACCGAGAGGCATGCTGCTACCTTGTGCAACTTGGAGAAGTCGATAATCTTCTTCCCGGCAAGCGCGGCCATCATGCCTACCTTCGTGGGTGCATTCTTGCCAAACACAATCATGTGCATGATAACTTTAGAGAATACCAAGGTTGAGAACAGCGTAGTAAGAATACCTAAGCACAAAGTCGCAGCGAAGCCTTGGACTGGACCGGTACCGAATTGATACAGGATGAAGCCAGCAATCAGTGTGGTGACGTTAGCGTCGATGATAGTCCAGAACGCGCGTTCATAACCATTCTTGTAAGCCTGTGGAACTTCGCGGCCACGTTCCCATTCTTCGCGAATACGCTCGAAGATGAGGATGTTAGCGTCAACAGCCATACCGATGGTAAGTACTAAACCAGCAAGACCCGGTAAAGTAAGAGTTGCTTGTGAGAAGTAAATAGCACCAAGCAACAAGAAACCGTTGAACCCCAAGGAAAGACACGCAACCACACCGTTCATGCGGTAGTACAGTAGCATGAAGAACAGAACCAAGATGCCGCCAATCATCGCCGACTTAGCGCCGGTTTGGATGGCGTCGGCGCCGAGTGATGAGCCAACGAAAGATTCGCTTTCTAGTTCGGGTAACACCTTCAGTGAACCCGTGCGCAATACTGTAGTAAGCTCGCGGACTTCTTTGACGTCAAAGCCGGAGCTTCCGCCTTCAATGATGCCGGCGCCATCGAGGCGACCGTTGATGTTTGGTGCGCTGTAAACTTTGCCGTTCAACACAATAGCCATTTTGCGGCCTTTGTATTGCTCAGTAAAATCGCCGAATGCCGACTTCCGGTATTCAGAGAATTCGAATGCCACAGCAGGCATGCCCTTGTTGTCGAGTGTGCCGCCTACATAGTTGAGGTCGTCACCGCCGAAATGCCAAGAAGTCGCTTCGTTCGTTGCGAGGTCGCTACGCACATAGTCGAGCATTAGTAGTGGGAAAGCACCACTAGTCATTGCGAAGGATAGGTTAGTACCCGCTTCGCCTTTTTCAGAAGGCAAGTGCCAATTAATCTCTGGGCGCGGACCACCTTCTGCCACAGACAACTTATTGAAGTCTTTGGTAGAACCCTCGGGGTTGAGAGCCATCCAGTCGGTGAACTTTTTCTTCTCGTCTGCGAGCCCCAGGTCATCGCTTAGCTCGGCGATGATTCGGAAGTCGAGTAAACCCTGATTGCCAATGGTAGTTTTGATTTCGGCAACTTCGCTTTCGCTACGGTCCGGTAATTCAATAACTAGCTGCATCTCACCCTGTGGGTAAATAGGGATGTCAGCCAAGCCGCTTCCGTCGAGACGTTCGCGGAAAATGTCAGCCATTTGACCAACCATTTCGCTTTTGTTGGCGTATTCTGATTCGCTGATCTGATTGGCTTCTAAAGCCGAATCGAAATCGAAGCTATAAACAATACGAGCACCACCGCGAAGGTCGAGGCCGAGGTGCAGAGAAAAAGCAAAAAGTGCATAAATGGCAATGCCGGAAAAAATGGCAATACCAAGTAGCTTGCGAGATAGATTGTTGATCATGGGCTAACGCCTATTGAATTACAGTTGAGCAGAGCGGCCTTGACGATCGCGTAGGAAGAACAGCTTTGCGCGACGCGGCTTGTTGTTAGGCGCGCGCTCTATGCTGACATTCATTACCCTAGGGCTGTGTAGAGCAAAAGTACGCTCAACACCCTCACCTTGCACGATGCGGCGTACAGTGAAAGTTTTGGCAACACCGCTGCCTTTGAATTGAATGCACTGGCCGATAAACGGCTGTACGCGTTCGTTTTTACCTTCTTTAATGAGGTAACCAACTTTAACGATATCGCCAACAGAGAATGAAGGAGCTTCTTCTTTCATGTTGCGCGCGTTTAATTCTTGGATGATTTTGTCCATGACTATGTTTCTTTTTTATTGTTGTGGTTTAGCAAATCAGGACGCCTTAGCTTTGTGCGTTCGGCCGCCTGTTGTTGCCGCCAGTCGTCGACCTTTTGGTGATCGCCACTGAGTAGTATTTCTGGAACCCGCATGCCACGAAATTCTTCGGGACGGGTGTAGTGTGGATGGTCTAGCAAATCGGGTTGCGTGAAAGATTCTTGAACGGCTGATTCACTGTGCCCTAAAGCACCAGGAATCAAACGAGCTGTGGCTTCGATCACTGCCAAAGCGCCAAGCTCGCCGCCGCACAAAACGTAGTCGCCAATGGAGACTTCAGTGAAGTCGATGCCAAGGCGAATGCGTTCATCATAGCCTTCATAGCGCCCACAAAGCAACAGTAGACGCTCTTCGTTGACGAATTCGGTCGCGTGTTGTTGTTTAAAGGGCACGCCATCTGGGCTAAGCAGAATTTTGCGCGCAGGACCGAAGTTTTCTTCGACCCACTCGATTGCTGAAAAGATCGGCTCGGGTTTTAACACCATCCCCGGACCTCCCCCGTAAGGGCGGTCGTCGACGTTACGGCGGGTTCCTTTGGCAAATTGCCGGAAATCGAGAACGTTGACTTGGAGTAGATCCGAATTCTGTGCGCGCCCTAAAATTGAAGCATCTAAGTATGACTTGATGGCTTCAGGAAAAAGCGAAAGAATGTGGACCTCGAGCATCCCAAGTAGTTGTGGGAAAAATGGTCGGGTAAGATACGCTAAACTACCTCTAAAGGCAACTATTTATGACAAAAAGACCACTTCTCTGGGCAGATATTTTATCATAGCCGCCATGTTTACGGGACTCGTTGAAAGAACAGGCCAAATCTCTTCTGTTGAAGAGATTTCTGGGGGGACGCGCATCGGCGTAGAAATGGGCGAAATGGCCGCCGGAATTGCAATAGGCGACTCGATTTGCACTAGCGGGGTCTGCTTGACCGCCGTAAGTTCTATTAATAAAACGATTTACTTCGATTTGTCCCCTCAGACCTTAGAAGTCACTCATTTGGGTGCATTGGAGGCAGGCAGCATAGTTAACCTCGAACGTAGCTTGCGCGTTGGCGATCGCCTTGGCGGGCACTTTCTCAGCGGCCATGTCGATGATATCGGCGAATTGCTCGAAATAAAGGTCTGCGGCGACTTCAGTAACTACGTTTTCAGCGCGCCATCCGCGATGTTGCCGTTGATGGTAGATAAAGGCTCTATCGGGGTCGATGGGGTCAGCCTGACTATCGCTAAATTAAATGACAGCGGCAGCTTCGAGGTCGCATTGATTCCAGAAACTTTGAGCACCACTAATCTTGGTGCGATGCAGGTCGGAAGAAAAGTGCATCTCGAGGCAGATATTCTTGCCAAGCATGTACAGCGGTTATTAGCCTATAAATAATTTATAATTCAAACAATGCTTTCTCTCAGCCTAATGGTTCTAGCTTCTCAGTTCGAGTGGTCACAAATAGAATTCGACACCCATGCTCGCGTGCGCGCCGGCCATAACAGCCTATCCGATACAGCTAGTGGCACTTCAGGCTCGTCGTCGGCTGGTGGTATTCACGTTCGCTCGATGGCGACGATGCCTCTTAACGATTTCTCTAGCCTAACACTTGCTGGGCGCATTCATGCTGATAGCTTCGGTGATGAGACTGATGTGCATCTTGATATTGAAGCGTACTTCGATGCTGACCAGCTGTGGGGTGACTCGCAATTACGTATCGGGCGCATGGGGCTAGAGTTTGGTAACGGCATTTTGATTTCTTCCAATCCCTGGAGTTTCGAAGAAAATATTCACGATGCTGTATTGTGGCAGGCGAATTTCTTTGAAACCGATTTCGACTTTTTCGGCTCAAGCGCAGTAGCGGGTGAAGCTGCAGCGAATAACTCGCAAATGATTGGCGTCCACGGTGAATATGAAATGGATTCAAATGGCTTGCTTGAGACTTATTGGTTTAAACACGATAAAGACGATATGGGCGTTAGAGAATATAATATTGCGCTGCGCTTAGCCTCGCGCACCAGCAATGGCCTTAATTACGACTTAATGCTCATGTTGCAGAATGGCACTGACGGCCTGCAAGAAATAACATCAAACGCTTATTTAATCAACTTGTCAAAACAACTCGATTTCGGGCATGGCGTTGGCATTGGCCTAGCAGTTGCGCAGGGTGATAAGCAAGGCGAAATTGTTCGTGAAAGTTACGCGCCCGTGATGATTGATTTTCACAAATACAACGGCCGCGCGGACATCCTAGCTTTTTCTAACTTGATGGATTTCTCTTTCAACTATTGGCTTAACTGGAATGAACGGTGGGCAATGCATGTTGATGTTCATAGCTTTTTACGCCAATCGATTGTCGATGGAGTTTATTTTGGCAACGAAGCTGCGATGTCAGCCGCCGCTAGTGACGACGCTGAAATAGCGCGTGAAATCGATTTCTACCTCGAAGGTGAAATCTCAGACAACCTTAATCTCGATTTTGGCTTAAGTTTGTTCTCGCCGCAAGGTGCTATCGTTCACGACCAGGAACAGTTTATTGTGTTTTTGCAGGGCGAATACAGCTTCTAAGAATCGCGATTAATTGTGCTGCGCCGCCTTTTTGGGTTAATCCAGGGAACCAGGCCGCGCCATACCCCGCGGAATTCCAGAGTAAAGAACGGCCTCTGGCTGGCAAGAACTTGTGATGGAAAGTGTGTCCTGCGGTTTGCGTTTGACCAGCATTTTGTTCGAGTAATTGGTTTATCAAATCGCTAATTGTTGCGTGGTGCTCGACAGAAAAATGTTCGGTGTGTTGTGTACCATCAAGAGCTTTCTGCATTTGCTTCAGCCAACTTGCAGTGCCATTAACTAAAGTCTCTGACGCACTTAAACGCGTAGCAACATCAACAGCCATTTGTGTGGCGCGCGCATGATGCACATATCCGGGGTCAAGAAACTTCTCGATTAAGTACGGAGTGTCAAGCGCCGAATGGTACACACCGCTGCCGCCATGAAAGCCAAATGCCATGCTCTCGACCCCGGCAATTTCGATGAAAGGTACATGGTCTGAGCCGCCACCAGGCACGCCTAGATTTTTAGGCGGGCTAATGTCATTAGCAATAGCACTCGCGGTTATGGCGGATTGCAGCCCCGGAGTGCAAGATGCCGAAAAATTCGGGCCCGTCGCAGCTACGTCAAGATTAACGTAAGCAACAGCATGTTTAATCAATGCGCTGCGGTTTTCTTCAACCCACTCAGTAGATCCGACGAGTCCCCATTCTTCGGCATCCCAAGAAGCAATGACCAATCGGCGTTGCGGACGCCATCCGTTTTTGTAAGCTTGGCCGAGAAGGCGGGCGCTTTCTATTAACACTGTAGAGCCGGTGCCATTGTCGGTGGCGCCGCGGCCCCAAGCGTCACGGTGAGCGCCTAAAATAATCCATTGGTCGTCGTTGCCGCTGCCGTTCAAAGTACCGACAACATTACATATTTTTTGCAGCGTGGTGTCTTGGACGACTTCCATTTTTACGCGGACCATGGTGTTGCCCACTTTCTTGCCGTGCTCAGCGATGATTAAGTGCGCGTTTGCCGACGATATCGGCAGGCTTGGTATTTTGACCATACCTGGCGCATCTTCGGCCGCCAAGCGCGGCGCATCTTTAGTTGCTGCCCATCCTGGGGTCAAGGGGTCGCCGTGTCCATTGAAAACCGATCCGCGCTGAATGCCCGTTGATGGTCGAAAGGGTCCTTCGGGCAGGATGACACCGCGACCCACTCCGTCGTCTTCTGCGTCGGTATAGAGCAGGGCCCCCGCGAAACCGAATGCTTCGGCATTGGCGACTTTAAGGCCACGATAGTTCGCGCCATAACGCATCAAGGCAATGCCACCCTTAAACTTATCACCAAAGCGTTTTTGCAATTGCAGGAATTCATCTCTAGTGCCATAGCCAACATACCAGACGTTGCCCTCGGCTTGGCCAGCAGCCGTTAAGCCGTGCATTGGTGGGACATGCTCCGACAAAGTACGCGGATCTTCGGCGAAACCTTGTTCAGTTAAATCGACTTCATGCCAGCGGTTTTCTGTTGTGTAAACTTGGAGCGACTGAGAAGTCTGACGCGGTAGATAGGCCCAGTAATATTTCCGTTCGACCTGCCATCCTGCTTCTTCTAATTCGCTGGCAACATAGTCAATGGCATGTTGCGAGCGCGGGTCGCCAGCAAAGCGTGGATGTTCACACAGAGTGTTGAGTGTATCTCGGAGTCGTTCGGGAGATGGTGCGATGCTTGTTGGCGTTTGTTGTTGGCCACCAAGAATTGTAAGCAGAAGGGTTAGTGGAGCTAGCATGAAGTGTTAATCTATGGCAACCATGGCATTGGCGCACCCTAATTTTGTTGCAATTGACTGGAACGGCACCGTCGTCCCTTTTTTTGGCTTACCGGCTTTTGCTGGCGCTGCCGAAGCAGTGGCAAAATTGCGCGCGCAAAATATTCCGGTTATAGTTGTCAGTCGCGCATCTAAAGCGGAGATTAGCGCCGACGTCGCGCGTTGCGGCATCGAATTCGATGCTGTCTATGGTTGTAGCGCGAAAATGCCCGTGCTTTCAGACCTGCGTATGCAGTTTGGCAGGGGGGTTTATATCGGCGATATCCCTTCTGATCAACGTGACGCAATAGGGGCCGACCTCTATTTCATTCAGGCCTTGGTCGACTCAAATACCCGGCCAATCCCTGGGGTTGGCTCGGTAATTAAGTCTTTCGATGAACTTGATACAGTTTTGCTTGCGATGTTTGGCGGCTAAGGGTAGAATTCCTGCTCCTCTAACGAGGCTTTCTATTATGGAAAACACTCTTCCTCAACGTCTACAAGAATACGTTAACGGTTCTTTCGAGCGCACTGTCTTAATACAGAAGCGTATTCGTCAGCTAGTCCGTGGCGATGCTCCGTTATTTGATGCCGAATTAGCTCGCATCGAGAACCCAATCGAAATTGCATTGGTCGAAATCGAGCGCGGGTTGATTGAACTTGCAGTAGACGAAGTCGAAGAAAAGCCGACTCTATAGTCGCGCTAGTAATTGTCGCAAGCATTCTTGCATAGTCTCACGTAAATTAGTGAATCCTTGGTAGTGACATGTGATGCACGGTTTTTGCCCGGCATCATTACATGCCATCCGTGCGTTCTTGGTGAAGGTTGTGCGATTCCAATGTAAAATGATAAGCGCATCGTATCTGTCCTTCATGTCGGCACGTAATTTGTGTATTTCTTTGTGCCACGAAACATATTCAGCAGGGCGCCAATCGGCTTGAAAACCTAGAACTTCGGCATATTCTTGCAGTTTAGGTTGATGCTTGAGCTGTGGTTCGCCGCCACCGACTACCAGCACTTTAAAAGTTGCCTGAGCGTTTTCTATTTGGTCGCGTAAATCGTTTTCGACTGCCAACAGTGGCCGCTCGTGAAAGTTTGCAACTTGCTCTTCTGGTAAATTATCGAAACGGTCGCGGTCTTCGAGTACGCCGCGCAAGTCTTCGCGTTCGAAAGTCAGCCATTCGACTTTTTTCTCGGCCAGGTGTTGCGTCTGTTGCGATTCTTCGAGCAACTGCTGTAGCTTTTGTTCGCGATCACTACTTGCTGCGGTCGATGATAAATCTTTCTTTAGCTCACTGGCTCGGCGCTGCAATCTGAGACACTCGGCCTGCGCCGCAGCCAAATCTTCTTTCAACTCAGTCTTACGCACGTGTTCAACATGTAGATGCTTTTCGTTGCCGGCCAACTTCTTGCGGCAGTCGGCAAGTTGCTGCTTCAAGTCTTTGATTTTAGCCTGCAAGCGTTCTTTGGCACTTTGCTTGGGGGCAGTGGCCTTCTTCTTTGGTGTAGTTGGTTTTCGAGAGGCAGCTGGTTCGAGCTCATTGGCGAATCCAGCAAGCGAGTCAATCGCTTGCTGCCAATCCTCTTTGTTGGCGCTTGTCATTAAATTGCAGGATTCGAACAGTTGTTTATCGGTGTCGGCAGCTAACTGAGCGATTTTAACGAGTAGCTGCTCGGCGGTGGTGCGCCGTAATTTAGGATGAGTTCCCAAAACGTGAGCGATACGTTGCTCTGGCTTGACCACGCCAGGTTTGTTGAAGCCAGACGAGTCGCTTAGCTCCTTTAGCTGTTGCTTATTCAGCATTGCGCGCAAAAAAGCGGTACTTAATGGTATATTGTTGCTCAACAACAGCAGCGCGGATTCTAGGTGTTCGCGCAATTCTTGCTGTGGTTCTGACATGCCGAAAGGTTACCATATCAACAACCCCATCTTGAATCTACTTCGATGAATTTCCGTAATCTCTGTTTGCTAGTCGTGCTGTGTCTTGCCGCGTCATGTGCCAAGCCGCAACAGCCGAATGTAGTGTTGGTGATTGTCGATACTTTACGTAGCGATCACTTGCCTGGTTACGGCTATCAACGCCATGCAACCACACCGTTCTTGTCCGAATTGCAAGACAGCGGAGAACTGCAAGTTCTGGAAGGTTTGTTGGCAAGTAGTTCATGGACGAAACCTTCCGTCGCTACTATTTTCACAGGCTTGACTCCTGCCGAGCATGGCGTGATGCGCTTAGTGGGGCCGGGTAGCAAGTTGCAGCATAGCGATACCTTGGCGCAGCAATTCACTGATGCCGGATACGCTACTGCCTGCGTGCAATCCAACTTTTTGTTGACGCGGGCCATGCAATCTGGATATGAACAGGGCTTCGACGCATACTATGATGCTATTGGCGCCAAGAAAGATCCGCACCGAGGGTCTACTGCCGCAGCAGTGGTGGCGACAGGTCAACAGTGGCTACGCACTCTTGATGAGGGTCAGCCATGGTTTTTGGTATTGCATTTCTTCGACCCGCATGCGTCGTTCGAAGATCACGATAACGTTGATTGGGCGGATGAAAATTATGACGGTTGGGTGACAGGCGGAGTTTCTACGGATGACTTGCGCGAGTACGAAGCCAATTGCACCGCGGCAGATATTGCCGAACTGGGCGCCTACTACGACGAAGAGATTTTAGCAGTCGATAATAGTTTGCGCGATTTCACCGACGCTCTTGCCACTTGGGATAATACCGTTTTGTTGCTTACTGCTGACCATGGCGAAGAACTTGGCGAACGCGGTCATATTGGCCATACGCAAACGTTAATGAGCGAGCTGGTTGATGTGCCGCTGATGGTGCGCGTGCCTGAAAAATATGCTGGTCAATGGCAGTTGCCACCGTCGACTCATAGTGGCTATGCGATGACACAAATTTATCCGGCATTGCTGAATGTATGTGGCATCGATTTCGACTCATCACGCAGCTTGCAAGCGCCAGATGTATTGCAGAGTCAAGTCGATTTCGCGCCAGTGCGGCGTGATCATATTGAGAAGTATGTGCAGAAAATAGCTATTCGGCGGGGGGCCTTGCATATGATTGCGGATCAGCGTGCGGGTGAAGTACGTATGTTCGATATTAGCGCTGACCCGCAAATGCAATCACCGCTTGCGTCCACGCACCCAGAATTTGAAGGGATGCTTGAGTTATTGGAATCCCGTACTTGGTGGCAGCAAAGGTGAACAAATACATCGGTGGGCCACTTGTGATATTGCTACTGCCATTGGCATGGCTGTTTGATGGCGCCGCACGATTACGTGTATGCATGTACCGCTTCGGATATCTAAAATCGCACCGTCCGCCTTGGCCAACGTTGTCGATAGGTAACATCTCTGCCGGGGGCACCGGTAAAACCCCGCTGTTGTTTAGTGCCCTTAAATGGTTCGCCGAGAATAGTGCGGAAGCCGCAGTCTTGTCGCGTGGGTATGGTGGCGACGAAGGCGTTCTCTTGCGCCAGCGTTTTCCGCAGGTAAGTTTGATTGAGAACCCCGACCGCGTCGCCGGAATGCGCGAGTTAAGCGCGAAGCATAAGCCAGAAATTCTAGTTCTCGACGATGGCTTTCAGCATTTACGTTTGCAGCGCGACATCGACATTGTGGCCGTCGATGCCACACGACCTTTCGGGCCGACGTTCCCAGCAGGATTGTTTCGTGAATCTGTGCGCGCTTTACGCCGCGCCCATTTAGTTGTAGTCACGCGTGTTGACCTGGTAGATGAGCAGCGTCGCGAGGCCATCCAAACTAAAATCGCTAAAACGCGAGTAGGTTTGCCAGAGTTGCCGCGCATCGAAGCGAAAATGACTGCTACTCATTTACGTCATGTGCTTAGCGGTGAGACTCATGATTTAGCGATGCTTGATGGCGTTAATGCGAGTCTTGCGGCGGGCATTGGCAACCACCAGTCGTTTGCAGATTTATGCGAGTCTTTAGGAGCTCATGTCAGAAGTTACCAGCGTCTAGCGGATCACCATCCATGGACTCGCGCCGATGTTATCGCTTTGGCCGATGCCGATATCGTGTTAGTTACTGAAAAAGATGGCGTTAAGTTACGCGAGATTGCCTCAGATAAGTTTTTCGAAGTTTGTGTCGATATAGAATTTGTTACCGGGGCCGAGCATTTCGAGCAGAAGCTTTTTGATTTACATTTGCCCGTTCGCGCTGCGCGTATCGAGCCATTATGGGAGGGCGTTTCAAATGTCGATTAAGCAATGGCCGCGTAGTCTCCGCCAACGTTTTAAACATCAACCTGGCGCGCTAGCTTGGTTGCTTTATTTGCCAGCAAGGCTGCTGATAAAACTATGTTCATTTCTGCCGTATGCTGTATTGCGTCCGCTTGCTTCTAATCTCGGATTGCTCGCATTACTATTCGCTCGCCGCCGTCGAGTTGGACGCCAACAACTTGCGTGCGCCTTTCCTGAAAAATCGGATAAAGAAATAGGTAGATTATTACGCGCTTCATGTAAGTCCATCGCGATGTCTGCTGTAGAGGCGATGATCCTTACTCGTCGCTATTACCCGCGATGGGAAAAGCATTTATTGTTTGCAGAAGGTGCGCGTGAAACACTCGAATCTTATCGCGGTAAAGGTGCCATTTTCGTGCAAGCTCACTTTGGGTCTTTCGAATTCGCCGGCGCCTTGCTGGGACCCTTAGGCTTAGAACCGGCGTTCCCCATGCGTTTGCCGAACAACTTCTACATGGGGCGTGATTTAATCGCCACGCGCAAAGAGAATTGGGGTGTAGAAATTATTAATCG
>CAWWAN010000040.1:0-12115 GCA_963934925.1 uncultured bacterium
GCTTTGCAAGCACTCTCAAACCACGGATTTACTCCAGAGCACAAATTGTTAGTTATTGGTAATGGTGGCGCTTCGCAGAGTGTGGTTAAGTTTGCACAGCAACATCAAGTGGACGTGAGTGTCTGCTCACGCCGCCCACGGCTTAGTGAAGCTTGGGGGTGCAATAACTTTTCTTTTGACGAGGTGACGCTCGGTGGTTACGACGCCTTTATTCAGGCAACAACTTTGGGTTCAGAGCAGCAACCAGGGTGTGTTTTGAAGGCACGTGCGTTGCCGGCAGGGTCGCTTGCTCTAGACATGGTTTACCGCCCAGCTGAAACGGAATGGCTACAGCATGCCGCAGCTTGTGGCGCGCTCCCCGTAATGGGAGCCGAAATGCTTATCGAGCAATTTCAATCCCAGTTTGATTTGTTCAACGCCCGACCTGCTTTAGTGCTGATTGGTATGCGCGGCAGCGGCAAGACGACCTTAGGCCAGCACCTTGCCAATGAACTGCAATTACCGTTTCTTGATATTGACCACTTGCTAGAAGATCAGCATCAGCGCAAAATTGACGAATGGATGACCTCAGACCTCGCGTCTTTTAGAGAGTGCGAAGCCGAAATGTTGGCAGCGGCACTACAGTCTCCGAATTGCGTGATTGCTACAGGTGGCGGAATAGTCGAATCTGAAGAATCGCGCGAGTTGCTTGAGCAGCACCCCAAGGTTTTGTTGTTGCAGTGCGAAAATGAATTGTTGTTAGAGCGCCAACAGCAAAATCCACGCCCGCCGCTTACCGAGCACAATCTAGAACAAGAAATTGCTCTGATTAGCGAACAGCGTCAGCCGTGGTATGCGCAATGCTCCTCGCAGCAGGTCGATAGTTCTTTATCTATTGCCGAAACTGCCGAACACGCACGCCTTTTTTTTATAAACTAGTAGGGTGCTAAGCATTGCCATCCTTTCGTTGTGCGCGCTGCCCCAAGAACCTATTGAGCCAGCGCCAGTGGCGGCTAGTGAGCAGCAGCTTTCTGTACTGATGGGGAAGGCTACTAGCGATGAGGCGGCCTCTGAATTGCGGCAACAGCTGCGTGCGCTTGGTGCCGAATGGCCGGTGCTGCCCTCGCGATTGCTTGAGGCTACTTTGTTGTCGCAACCAGAGAATAATCTTAAAATAACGGCTGCCATTCGCCTCGCCGGAGAATTAGGCTCGACAGATGACCACTTGTTACGCAGATTGTCCGCGCTACTTGATTCTCGCCAATTTGCCGCGGTTTCTCGCTCGGCATTATCCATAATTTGTGGACGCGAGTTTGTTAACGGCGATGCCTTTAACTCTTGGTATGAAAAGGCTCAGGGTCAGGGGCGTGAGGTATGGCTCGAAAATGTTTTGCAGCAGCAGTGGCAGCAACAAGAACAACTTTGGCGTCAGCGTCTCATTCAGTCGCCATCCGTTGCGGTGATTACTTTCGCGATGCAAAATAGTCGTCGCGCGGTTCGCGAAATAGCGTTTGCTAGCCTCGCTAATCTTGACATTGCGGTTCTTGACGAGGGTCAATTCCATTTGGTCTCCACAGCATTTAGTGCTGCCCTCGAAAGCGAACGTGACTTGCAATTACGCGTTCAATTGCTTCAGCAAACAACGCGATTCCTCAAAGAAAACGAAGCCCTTACTGTATTGTTGCGCGCCATCGAACAAGGCAAGCCCAATGAAGCAACCGAGGCTTCGCGGCAACTTGCTTTCATCGCGCCAAGCGCGTTTGCATGGCAGGCGTTGACGCGGGCTATCGACGGTAGTTACGCGGCCGGTGAAGAACAGCCGGCCATAGGCAACGTGAACGCCGCAACACGTTTGGCGCTCTGGACGGGGTTAAGCTCATTAAACACCCGCCCATCCGATGTTAAACAGTCGACAATAGATGTGTTGCTGCAGCGCGGCCTCAGTCAGGAATCGGACCAAGCTGTGTTAGAAAAGATATATGTTTGCACAGGTCGCCAAGCCGGAATAGAGTTCCTGCCTATTCTCGAGGCCGTAGTCTTTGATAAGCAAGGCGACACTTTGCATCGCAGCGTGGCATTGTTGTCGATGACGACTATCACCGAGCGCGCGGTAGACGCGCCTTCAATATCAGCGCTCGTTATTAGTCTATTGGCCGACACTGAAAAGCAGGTGCGGGCGCAGGCGATTGTTGCATTACGACGTCTCAACCCCGATGGCGCCACCGAAATTATGGCCGATAGGCTCAGTCAAGAAACGCAAAGTATTTTACAGAAGCAATTGCTTAATGCTTTGTTGGAAGAACGCAGCGCTTTGATCCTAGAAAAGTTATTGGTGTTCGTCCCCCCGACGGAGTTGATTGAAGGTTATTCACGTGCTGTGGTCTTTCAAATTTCTGCTGATATCGCATTGTTAACGCGCGCTGTCGATGCTTTGCGTTTGCGCCAATCATTCGAGACATCCTTAATGTTAGTTCGAGCTTTTCCGCTAGATAGCCTTTCGCTAGAGGCGGCAGCAATATTACAGCGCTTACACGCTAAGGTCTTGTCAGAGCACTTGCTGAAGCAGGGTATTGATGAAAGCAACCAGCTATTCGTTGACGATGCTTTATTGCGACTACGGGATTTGCAATCTGCCAACCCTGCAGAGGGATCATGGCTAGAGTGTGAAATACAATTACGATTGTTGATGGGCGATGTCACTCCATGCCTCGACATCGTTTCTTTGTTGGCAGCCAGTGATTCTTCAACCACTGCAAAATGGACTTTAGCACTCGATATTATGTCTGCTGCTAGCGAACATAATATTGCTGATGCGGCGAACACCGTGCGTGTTGCAATGTTGTCTGCTGCTGCATTGCCCGCTGAGCTAGAGTTTCGCGCCTCGCAGTTATTCGATCTGGCTACGCCACCGCAATTGCGAGATGACAATGCCGAGCAGGACCAGGGCGCAACCGAATAGTTCGCGCTGGTCGAGGCTTTCGCCGAGCAGTAAATAACCGCAAAGAGCCGCAAAAACAGATTCTGTGCTCATGATAATTGCCGCATCACTAGGGGGCGCATGAACTTGGGCGATTGCTTGCAGGCTAAAGGCAACTCCAATAGCGAATACGCCACTGTAAATTACGGCAGGAGCAGCATTTATCCATGCGCTGCTATCCCATTCTTCGAACACTAAGCCGTATGCCGTACAGCAAATGGCTACCAGTAAAAATTGGCGGCTAGCCAATAGAATTGGCGGAACTTTTTTTGCAAGATTATCGAGTAGCAATACTTGGCCGGCCCACATGCAGGCGCCGAGAGTGACCAATACATCACCGATTTGCATCGAAAAACCGTTAACACTTAGGAAGTATACTCCGAGCAATACCAAGCCAGCACCAGCCCAAGTCTTTGCCGCAATTTTATGAGACCAAAAGGACGCAAGAATTGGAGTTAATATTACATAAATACCCGTTAGGAAACCTGCTTTGGAAGCGGTCGTCCATTGAATGCCGACTTGCTGCAACACTGATCCGGTTAGTAGGATAGCTCCGAGTGCGATAGTCAACCAACGATGGTCGGTTGATTTGCGCAAGTCGCTAGGGACCCGCAATACAAATGGCTGAATGCATAACCACCCAAGGAAAAAGCGCACGCCAGTAAATGAGATTGGACCGATGTCGTCCATGGCCGCGCGTTGAGCCACAAAACCACTGCCCCAAATAGCGGCAGTGGCAAGTAAGTAGAAATCGGCTTTTAGGCGCTGACGATTAGAGTGTGCCACTGATGTAGGTGCGGTGGTAACAGTAGCGCCAAGCGCCGCTGAAAAAGGTGAGCAGTGAAAGTAATGCTGCTCGTTCAAGAACAATAGGCTAACTGTGTCTTGTTAGGTTTGCAAGAAGACTGTAAACTGTTAGACCACAATCGCGGGGTGGAGCAGCTGGCAGCTCGTCGGGCTCATAACCCGGAGGTCACAGGTTCGAATCCTGTTCCCGCTACCAAAACACTAAGAGTCTCTTTCACAGAGACTCTTTTTTTATTCAACTCGAAAGTGATAGTAAGTCGCTTTGACTTTTTGGTGCAAGTCCGCAATGTTGCTGTGACGCACTTTACCAGCAACGATCACGCCTATTCGCGTCGACGCTAGTGCGACTATTTTTCGCAGAGTTTGGGTGCCTTCCGCAGCAGTTCGCTCGCCACCCGAAGTGAGTACATCATTAACGCCGAGATCGATGAGCAGCTCGAGCGAATCCGTTAGTGACTCGCAGCTATCAAAAGCTTTATGAAAAGTGCAGGGCAGCGGGGCGCAAGAACCTAGTAGCTCAGCCGTTGACACCTCGTCAATTTTGCCGTGTGCGATAAACCCAAAAACGAAGCCATCAGCGCCGTGCTGCTTGAACCAATCGGCTTCATGCTTTAAGGCATCAAGTTCGGCAGCATTCACTTCAAAATGCGGATGGCGGTTGCGCAGCATGACTCGCACCGGGATGTCGACGTTCTTCTTGATGCTTAGAAAAACTTCACGGTCTGCTGTGAGTCCATCGAGCTCGAGCGCACTACATAGTTCGAGGCGCTCGGCACCTTCAGCGGCAGCTTGTTTGGCTTCGGCTAAAGTCGTGACACAGCGCTCAATGAACATTTACTTAATCATGCCGAGATTACGAAACATATTCTGTGACGATTCAACAGCTGACAATGATGGTGAACACTCGACGCCAACGGGCTTGTCGTAACCCAACTTTACCAATTCAGCGAATACTCGCGAATAATTAATCTCGCCGGTACCTGGCTCATTACGGCCAGGATGGTCAGCTAGCTGGATATATCCGACTTGATCAAAGCCATCGTTCAGGCGCCCGCAAAGGTCACCCTCAGATATTTGCATGTGGTACAAGTCCCAGTTAATTTTGACCCATGGTGAGTCCACCTCGCGGCAGATGCGGACAGCATCTACGCTGCCGTAAAGACAATGACCTTTGTGATCGCGGCGAATATTCATCGGCTCGACAATCAGCATTACTTCATATTTGGCTGCAATATCTTTCACCAAATTAAGGCCAGTAATTACATGCTCGTGCATTTCAGACTGGGTCATTCCTGGCTGGTCATTGCCCGCAACCACTGTCATCATTGGCGCTCCAATCTGGTTGGCAGCCTTGCATGCCGCCTCAATCTCAGCCACAAATTGCAGATGGTTTGCTGGGTTATTCATGCCAGGCGTAAATCCCCAGCCAGTGAATTGAGTGACCTTTACTTGGTGCTTCTTGCACTCAGCGACAATCGCGCCAAGATTTTTGTTACGCCATGGCCAGAATTCTACGAAATCGAAGCCTAATTCTTTGGCTTTGCCGATTCGTTGTGAAAAAGGTAGATCATATAACCACATTTCTATATTTAGTGCTAAATCTAGGCTGTTAGCCTCATTTAACACTGGTTTCGTACTAGAAATAGCGGTGGCTAAAGGGCTTAGACTTGAAGCTGCACAGGTGGCTAATCCGAGTTGCAAGAACCTACGGCGGGTCGATTTAGTAGTCATGAGTACATATTTACCACTATATAAGTAGAAAACAACAGAAATAGGGTATATTTGGGTGACACAAACCGATTGAACCACCTCATGTCAAAAAAACTCCTCTGTACTTTCGCGGGCGCATTCCTTGCCGCACCGCTTCTTGCCCAAGACCCCTCTCCCTCAGCGATGTGGCATACCATGGGTGCTACTGATTACGCCAACCTAGGTGCGAAGCTAGTTGGTGTCGGCGATCTTGATGGAGACGGCAAAACAGATTTCGTATCTTTGGCGCCTAATGCAGATGTATATAACTTTTCAAGTGCTGGCCGCGTCACGGCTTTATCTGCTGTAGACGGCAGCGTAATCTGGGAATACGTTGGCTGGCAAGACTCACAGCGCTTCGGTGCATTCGTTTCGTACCCCGGCGATATTAACGGTGACGGTGTAGACGACTTCGTGGTGGCCGAACCAGACGCCAATTACAACAACCTGATAAATTGTGGACGCATCACCGGTGTGTCAGGCACAAACGGCGCGGTCCTTTGGCAAAAGCATGGCGCTTCAAGCAATGCCGAATTAGGCCGTTCAGTGATCGCAGCTGGCGATTCAAATGGAGACGGCCTCGGCGATTTACTTTTATCACAACCGATGGCGTCCACTGGTAATCTGACGCGCAATGGCGTGATAGAATTGATCAGCGGCAACGCCTACGTTAACATTTGGACGGCCGAAGGTACTCGCGATGGCGAGATGCTCGGTGCCGGCACTAAAATAGTTGACGATGTTGATGGCGACGCACTGCCAGACGTGGTCTCACACTCGCCAGAAGCTTCGACTAACGGCCATTACTTCAATGGCGTGGTAACAATGCTGTCCTCAACCGACGGCTCTCAGCTTTGGCAACTCGAAGGTGGGTCCTCTCTCGAGAGACTCGGCGAAGCAGTGACTTTTGGCGCTGACATTGACGGCGACACTTTGGGCGATTTGGTCTTACGCAGCCCAGGAGCTTCGACTAACGGATTTTACGATAACGGCTCAATTAGTCTAGTTAGCGGAGTCTCAGGTACATTAATCTGGACGGCATATGGCCCAGGACACGGTTCGGCATACGGATCTTCATACAAGTTTGTTAATGACATCAATGCCGATGGCTTGCAAGATATATTGGTTGGCGTCCCTGGCGAGTCTAGCAATGGTATGTCAGAAAACGGCGCCATCCGTGCGCTATCTAGTGTCGACGGAAGCCAGCAGTGGGAAGTCTTCGGTACTTCGAACTTCGGCCAACTTGGCTCGAGCTTCATAACCCTCGGCGATGTTAACGGCGATGGCTTTGATGAGTTCGCTACTGGCCTGGACACTGCTGGCACGCAAGGACGTATTGATAATGGTTACTTACAGGCGCATTCAACAGTCGATGGTTCGATGTTGTGGCGTTTCGACGGCACCACTAGCGGCGAGCAAATGGGCAAAGTTACGCTACTCGTTGAAGACATTTCTGGTGATGGCATTGGCGATATTGTGGTGAGTAGCCATCTCGCCGACGTTGCTGGTTTTGGCGATAACGGTAAAATAACAGCGATTGCCTCTAACGATGGCCACCAACTCTGGAGCGCCCATGGCGACGAAAATCAAGAGTTACTTGGCAAAGACATGAGGACAGCTTCTGACATCGACGGCGATGGCATCGAAGATTTGTACGCATTCTCATCACGCGCCGATACACAGGGCTTGCGCGATAACGGAATGGTTAAAGTAATATCGGCAAATGATGGCAGCACTATTTGGCGTTACGACGGCGGCCACGATGGCGATCGCATCGGTGAAGCCCGCGTGATTAGCTACGACCATGATTACGACGGCGCCCGCGACCTTATTTTAGGAAGTGGCTTCGCTGCAACAGGTGGCATGCTCAGTAATGGTGCGGTAGTAGCAATATCATCCGGACGCGCTCTGCGCTTGGCAGTCGATCGCTTCCGTTCAGGCGGATGGGCGACCTTGTCGCTGCATGGTATGCTCCCTGGCGCTCGCGCTCACTTCTTCGGCACACTCTATGGCCCCGGCAACACGCAGATGGTACCAGGCCTCACTTTGGCGCTGTATCCGCCAGTGATCTTCTTGGGTGGCAGTAGCGCCGATGCTACGGGTCATGCGCAAATCAATAAGCGCGCGCCGACGGGCTACGCAGGAAGGGTAGCTTGGCTGCAAGGCGTGCAAGATAACTTAGGCACTTACAGCACCTCAAATATGCAGCAATCTACTTTCCAGTAGAGACCTAAAAAAAATAACCACCGGCTTTCCCCTTAAATGAAAGTCGGTGGTTATTTAATATAAAACCTTGAGGGTTGAATCTTGTTCATACATTAAGAGGTGCGAACAGATGTTTTGTGACACTATTTCTGGATACTTTTTGATATTTCTTCAAAGATTTGCGTGATAATACGCTCAGCGTCAGGTTCTTGATGCAATTCATGACAGCAGCCCGGCCACACGGTGAGGTTTTTCTCTGGCAGTGCCCATCTTTCATGTATCAATCGAACCATAGCGGGGTCGACAATCGTTTCTTTTTCGCCATAGTGGGCAAATAGCGGCACTTCAGCTGTTTCGGCCAACGAGAAGACCGCTGCGATTTCTTTTTTCATCTCGACATACCAGCGTGGGGTAACGTTAGGCACACGCAAAGCATCTTTGACATAGCGCTGAACCGCTTCCTGGTCGCTAATAAGCTCTGTCAATGGCATTTCGGTATCAAATGGCAGGCTGGGCATAATCACGCTTAGAAGGCCTGACATGGCCTCCTTCCAGGCTGCGGGTTCGATAGACACGCCGAGCAAGGGCCCCGTAACCGCAATCGAGCTGATGCGCTGCTGATTGCGCAATCCATAGCCCAGGGCAATCAACCCGCCCATAGAGTGACCGATAATCGAGTATTGTGCGGGGAGCAATTCAGCAACGGCATCTAAATCGCTAAAATAATCAGACCATTTCTTGACGTGGCCGCGTTTGCCCTGAGAAATGCCATGACCGCGCAGGTCAACGCCAATGCAGCGCACGCCATTCTCGGCGAGCACTTCACCAAACAGGTGATAGCGACCCATATGCTCGCCTTGGCCATGCACTAACATTACCGACATCAGCGGTGTCCCCTCAGGGCGCCATTCATTAGCGGCAAGTTGGAGGCCGTCGCTAGTCGTTAGGTGAAAGTTGTGGTGCATAATCTCTGAAGCCGGCATGTAAAACGCCAATGATTAAGATGATGTTGAACATGATCTTTTGGTAGATGATTACTTCGCCAGAGCCGCATCCGCAATCAAAAGAGAGCTCGGTAAAGGATTGACCTGTTTGCGACATGAGCTCGAAGCTACGAATCAAAATAGCGCTGCTAAACACAAGTAACAGTCCCGTGGTGGCCAACGCTGCGCCGCGCCGCAAGAAGCCGCTGACTATGCAAATGGCTGCCACTATTTCGGCAATAGGAATCGCCGAAACTGAAAAGTTTAATAACCGAAAACTTTCGGCGCTGAACATTTCATATTCGCGAATAGCTTTTAGGAAAGCGACGGGGTCGAGTAATTTCTCAACGCCGTATTTCACTAGGATTATTGCAACTCCAGCACGAACCAACACGGGTAGTAGTGATTTCATCGTTGGCTTCCGGTGGTTATGGCGAACTTGCGCTGTTGCCAATCATTCATACCACCTTCGTAGATGTAAATGCTTTCGATAGAGATGTCGTACTTATATGCCAAGTCACGTGCAAGAAAGATACTATCCTCGCAGTCGCCGCCTTTGCAGTACACCACAATAATAGGTGCTGACATTAGTAAGTCGCGAATAGGGTCGAGGTATTTCTGCTGATGGTAATGGTCCGTCAAGTACGCACCCGGAATGTGTGCTATTTCATAGTCTGCGGAACTGCGGGCATCGAGTACCACCACATAAGGTTCTTCGTCAAACAAGAATTCGCTATAGCTTTGCAGTTCGTCGCCGTCAATACTTTGAAACTCGTGTTCGAGAGTTCCAGTATCAGCGGCGGGCGCGTAATTGGTGCCAAGCGCAAGGGCGCTTGGGTTGAGCCAAGCGTTGCCCAAAGACAGTGCGCAACAAAGAGCAGCGAAAGCAAGTGTTTGTAAAACAGTAGTACGAATCATTTCTTAATGAAGATAGGGTTAGACGCAAAGTATAACTCGGGGAACTTAGCCGCCCACCAAGAACCTGGCCTTTTGCCATAAGCAACACACACCACCCACGAATCTTCGTTCACATCGTTCATAGTGTACTCGAATGTTTGATCAAAAGCGGTGCCGCTGTGTTCGGGCACGTCAATCTGATGTTCAATCTCGCCGTTTACATAAATGTCAATACGATAAACATCAGCCCAAGAAGCGTGCGCAATGCGGCAGCTTAGATTTAGCCCCGCTTGTCGTTGCTTTACATTTTCTCCAGAGCCCACTCCATTAAGATAAACTTCGCCGAACAATCCAAGAGCAGCACTAGAGTGCCCGTCTCTAATGTTGGCGGCAATGCTTTTCTCTGCGGCCTTTGCTGGGTTATCGGTCTTTGACTTGACCCAGGTGCGCCCCAAGCCAGTCGGCACGTATACGGCGTGCGAATCAGAAGAACCAGCTGCCATCACATGATTGCCCGCATTCAGCAAGGCAAACCAATCCTTAATAGAAACGTCGAAAGGAGAACCTGGGTCATCACTATTAATGAGTTCGATGACGTCAACGGCTAAGTCAATCCCCGAAGTAAACAGACCGGTCTCTTGATTCAACTCTTGCACGCCAAATGGCCCTTTGACAAAGCTTGGCCACCGCGGGTGATTGAGTATGATTACTTCAGCTCCTTTGTCACGAATTTCTTTGCTGAGCATTGACCAGTCGGTGATGCTGGCGTCTGGAATCGGGCCACCGGCAGGTAGCGGAAAAGAATTGAAGTGCCCAAGGTCGGTTGTGACTTCGTTGCCAACGATGTGGGTGTATTCGTTCTTTACGCCATGCTTTTTCATTGTTGGAAGATAATCGATTTGCTTGTTGTGATCTGTAGAAATAGCAATTTCAGTATGATCGCCAGCAAGAGTGATAATGCGCTCGTCAGTACTTGCATCTCCATGACCACTATGCGTATAGGTATGTAAGTGAGTATCGGCGGATAGCCACCCGCTAGTGTCTACTTCATGGACTAACTTAAAACTTAAGTCGTAAGGTTGCTCATCACTGGTAGCCAAGCGGTGTTGACCGATACTAAATTCTGGACCGTGCGAAGCGGTCACTATGTAATCACCAGCCTCAACTAATACTTCAGCTACGCCGCTAAGGTCGGTGTAAACCACGCCATCACGAGTGGGGTACGGGGACTTGTCGGCGAAGTGCGTTTTAGCTAGCTCGCCATTGGTGTTAACAATTGAAACACGACAAGCTAATGCAGCACCATCTGAGTCTGCACATTTAATACGGATGGTGCGCAAATTGAACACCTCGCGGTAAGGCTTGTCAGATAATTTTACGCGACCGAATGTTAAGTCATCACCAGCTTTTTCCGTCGACAAGCTAAAGGTGTTTGCGCCCTTGCGTACGATGTTTTTAGGTACCGGTACAACAAATTCAGAGGGCTCGCCGGTGTGCTTTAATGTGCAAACATATTTATTGTTTATTTTGACCACCCATTTTGAGTGCGCATCGCGAGTGGTGAAGGCAAGTGCCCGCTCAGTTCCACCGATAGAATCTTTGAACTTGAAGACATATTCGCCAAGACCGTCAGGCTCTGCGGCAGCCTCTGTCCACTCTGGAGTATTATTGTCACCAAGGTGAACCATGCCCTCAAGAATCACTTGGCCCGGAAAGCTGTCTTGATTGTTGGGTGAGCTAAAGTGCCCTAAAAGTAGCGCTAAAACTGCAAGGCCGATGAATGGAAGAGAGTGGGTCTTTTGCATTAAGGTCATTCTACATCGCCATGCATAAAAAAAAGCTCCTCATCCTAAAAGGATGAGGAGCAGTCGACAGATTAACTGTCTGTGTCGTTAACTAAAAATTAGTTAACAGACTTCATACCATTTGAAGCTGCAGTACAGTTGCTCGGTGTAAGAGCGCCTGTGTGTGCAACAGCTTGAGCGTAAATGTTCGATGGTACGTTTGCAGGTAGGTTAGCACCAAATGATCCAGCAGTACCCATTGGGAATGGGCCAGCAGGCATCGTTTGGTGATTGATTAGCAATGATGCAGAACCACCAGCGATGATCGGAAGATCAGCTGAGCCAGTTGAAACAAGCATTCCGTAGCTAGAAGCACCATCTGGGTTTGTTACAGCCCAACCAGCAGCTTGGCCGCCACGTACTTCGCTAGTACAAGTGAAGCCGACAGAGTCGTTTGCACCTGGGTTTGCAGATGTGTATGACGTTGAGTCGTTCACGTTACCGTCTAGTGCCAAGTCGAAGCTACCTTGTAGCTTAACACCACCACCGAACCAGTAAGCACCTAGGTTTTCAAGGCCTAGAGCAGCTGTCATGTCGTACCACTGGAAGTGGTCAAATGAGCCGTATCCGCCGATAGCGCCACCGGTGATTGAGTCAAGCATAGGACCTGAGCCAGCAAGTGGATCAAGGTAAGTCATTGACCAACCCCATGTCTCACCTAGGCCAGCAGCAGA
>CAWWAN010000041.1:0-12016 GCA_963934925.1 uncultured bacterium
CGTTTGCAACGAAATCGAAAAATACCGGACGGTAAGATTCTCTTTCTTGCGGAGGTACGTCTGCACACTCACCGAAAAGTTGTTGCACACTATGAACTGGCAGAGAAAACTCTACGATTACTTCGTGGGCGCGCTCGGCGCGACGCAATTGCAAGTATGAAGAAATGTCAAACTCTGACAATAACGCTGCTTCGGTGAATAACTCTTTATAACGCTGTGAACCTCCTGGACTAGCCTTTGGATTAGCCGTAACGGTAATCACCCCATCACTCTCAAATGCCTCTGTCAGCTTCAAAGCCAACCTTACATCGCCGCGTAGCTTATCGACAAACGCAACTAAAGCTTCGCGCTCTGGAGCAACAAAACCTTCTGGCGCTGTACTTGGGTTGGCTAGCAGCGACAAGTCTTCGAGCACTGCTTCATTCATGCTGTCTTTCAACAAGCCTGACAATTCTTCATCGAGTTCGACTTCCGCAAGCGCTCGCACTAAATTAGCACGGCGGCGCTCCACCGCCTCGGCATGGCGAACGCGTTCGAGCAGGACCTCGAAGCCAAAAGGGCTCTCGAAAGTTTTGGCGAACGCAGGCTCGGCGCAACGTAAAAATATTGGATACTCACCTGCGTCAATGAAGCTACGCAAAGAAGTGTACGTCGGGACTTTTAACCCGAGATGGCGTGCGATTCTAGAATCACTACCGGAAAGTGCTGATGTGGACATAAGTCCATAAAGAATAACATAAACAAAAAAAATTGGGCTTAACAAATCAAATTGTTAAGCCCAATTCAGAAGTCAAAAGAATGCCTACTTGAGGCGCTCCTTAACCAATTCCTCTTGTACATAAGGCGGAACGGGGTCGTATCCGTCTGGTTCCATGGAGAATGCCCCGCGTCCTTGAGTCATGCCACGCAAAGTACCGGCGTAAGAAAACATCTCGGCAATAGGCACTCTACCGCGAACCTCGCGGATTGCACCATCTTGGGACATGTCTTCGATTGCAATACGACGCGTATTCAAGTCGCCGATTACATCACCTAAGAACTCTTCAGGAACAGAAACGTTTAGCTTCATAATAGGCTCGAGAACTTGGAAGTTGCCTTCTACAGCAGAGCGGAACGCGCGTTGCGCCGCCAGAGTAAATGCTAATTCACTGGAGTCAACATCGTGGTACTTACCAAAGTGAAGTTCGGCTTGTACACCAACGAAAGGCCATCCTAGCTTGCCACCTGTGCTTGCTGCAGCTTCGCAACCCTTGCGCACTGAAGGAATATACTGCGAAGGAACTGTGCCACTCTTGATGCTATCAATAAAGTTGTAGACGGCATCTTGATCTTGATCTTCGTCAGTCGGGTCGGGAGCCCAATTACTGAACTTGATGTTAACCACAGCGTATTGGCCTGAACCACCTGACTGCTTAATTTGCTTAGCTTCGATATCAACAGGATTCAGAATAGACTGACGGTATGCCACACGCGGCGCACCGACATTCACTGGAACACCGTGATCGCGACCGATCTGGGTAGTGATAATTTCTAGGTGCAATTCGCCCATACCCGAGATAACAGTCTCTTCTGTTTCTTCGTCAGTGATTACACGGAATGACGGGTCTTGACGGTGAATCTTACCTAGGATCTCTGACAACTTGTCGCGATCTCCTGTGGACTTAGGTTCGATGGACATCGAGATAACAGATTCAGGGAAAACCATGGACTCGAGAACCACCGGATCTTTTTCATCACAGAGTGTGTCACCAGTAATAGCCTGCTTTAGGCCAACAACCGCACAAATCTCGCCTGCATTTACTGCGTCGACTGCCTTGCGCTCGTTAGCGTGCATAAACATCAAACGACCGACACGCTCTTTCTTGCGAGTACGCGGGTTATAAACCGCATCGCCACGCTTGAGGACGCCAGAGTAAACGCGCACGAAAGTCAAGTCTCCATTAGGGTCGGAAATTGTCTTAAACGCCAAACCAGAAAGTGGCAGCTCGGCATTTGCATAACGACGGACTTTCTGATCTTCATCTTTTGGATGGTGACCCACCAAGTCACCCTTATCGATTGGTGTTGGCATGTAGTCAACAACCGCATCAAGAAGTGGGTGAACGCCCTTATCGTGAAGAGCAGAGCCACAGAAAACGGGTACAGCGTGACCTTCGAGTGTCGCACGACGACCTAATGATTTAATTTCGGCGACGGACAATTCTTCGCCATCTAGGAAACGCTCGGTCATATCGTCATCAATTTCAACGATATTCTCAATCATTTCGGCGCGCAATTCCTCGGCGCGGGCTAATTCCTCTGCAGGGATATCCATTGGCTCTACACCAGGACCATCGCCCTCAGTGAATCGCCAGGCTTTCATTTCTACTAGGTCAATGAGGCCATAGAATTCTTTTTCGATACCCAAAGGCATTTGAAAACGTACCGCGTTTGCACCAAGACGATCGATGATTGTGCCGAACGCTTTATCGAAATCTGCACCCATGCGATCGAGCTTGTTGATGAAACAAATACGAGGCACACCGTAACGGTCTGCCTGACGCCACACTGTTTCGGACTGCGCTTCTACGCCAGCCACACCATCAAACACAGCAACGGCACCATCAAGTACGCGTAGCGAGCGCTCTACTTCAATAGTGAAGTCTACGTGACCCGGAGTATCAATGATATTGATCTGAGTATCATTCCACATACACTGAGTCGCAGCTGAGGTAATGGTAATACCACGCTTCTGCTCGTCTTCCATGTAGTCCATGGTTGCCTCACCATCGTGCACTTCGCCGATTTTATGAGTAATACCAGTAATGTATAGAATTCGTTCTGTAACAGTAGTCTTACCAGCATCAATGTGGGCCATGATACCGATGTTACGGATGTTACTAAGACGGCTAAATTCTGACTTTGAAAGCTCAGACTGTGTCTCGGTAGTCATTTGTTTAATGTAGATGTGCGCCAAGGCGCGGTTTGTCAAGATCGACGCTGCGCTAAAATAGAAGCATGCGTCCGAATGGGGTCGCACATTTTAACCTAATCTCATTCAAATGGCTAGTAGTCGTCCTCTTAAGCTTCGTGTTCCTGCATCTACTTCTAATTTAGGCAGTGGGTTTGACGCTTTTGGCGTCGCGCTTAACACCGATATCACCATTCGCTTTATTCCGGGCGAGAAAACGCAACTTGAGCGATTTGGCGCTCTACGCGAATCTAAGCTCAAATTGGGCCAAGACCCGGTAGTTCGCGGCATGCGCCGCGCCGCCGCTTTAGCTAACAAATCTCTACCGGCAGGTAAAATTGAAGTCGACTCCAGCTTCCCTCCAGGCCGTGGACTAGGCGCTTCCGGAGCTGGCTTGAGTGGTGGATTAATACTTGGTAACCGCCTTCTAGGATCACCTCTCTCTGACGAAGTTCTGCTTAATGAAGCCATCGATCTTGAAGGCAACCCCGAAAACGCCGTCGCTTCATTCAAAGGTGGCGCGCATTGGTCCGCACCGCTGGGCAAAGATAGTTACGCGCACTTACCTATTACCATTCACCGTAATGTACGTTTTTTATTAGTCATTCCGCCCTATCCGCTTGAAACAAAAAAATCGCGAGGTGCGCTGCCAACATCGGTAGCTTTGTACCGCGCAGTACGCCAAGCCCAACGCCCGCCGCTGTTACTTGAGGGACTACGCAGCTTGCAACCAGACTTAATTCGCGCCGGCATCGAAGACGATTTACATGTTGCGCCGCGCCTAAAATTATTAAAAGGCGCCAACCAACTTATTGACTTCGCTTATAAAGCTGGTGCGCTTGGTGCGACAATATCAGGCGCCGGCTCAGCGTTGCTAATCGTTTCACAAACCGGAGAGATTAGCAATTTAGAAACGCGCATGCGTAGCCGAGTAAAACGACTTTGGGGTAGCGACGGCATCGTTATTTCTACCGCCGTGCAACAGAAAGGCGCGCAGTTTCAGCGCTTTACTGCCAGGTAGCTGGCAACAATTCGCGTAACTGCTTTGCGGTATTAACGCGACAAGCCTTTTCGGCGACGCGTTCGCAAGTCTCAGGGTTCATCTCTGACAACATTGCGTGAGCATCACGCAATAAAGCCGGACGAATAGCAAAGCGGCGTACGCCGACTCCGACCAACAATTGGGCCAAGCCCTCTTGCACTAAAGACTCGCCAGCGACAGTAAGCTCTTTCTCGAAAGACAAAGTTAGTGCTGCAATCTTACGAACCGCGCGCAGCAACACCGGATGAGTTTCGCGAGTGCGATCATAAACACGCGGATGACCACTCGTGCGCTCGCACATAATGAGCGATTCAGCCAAAGAGTCTAAATCGATAGATACAAAATCGCTGCACTGAATTAGCTCGCGACCAAGCAATGCAGATGATGGCGTTTCAATGACCACGCCAACCTCAACAGCATGCGGGACATTAAATCCTTCGAGGCGTAACTCTTCGCGTGCAGATTCAGCACAAGAGCGAACTAATTCAACGTCCTCTGGATCAATTACAAATGGAACGACCACTCGAGCTACTTCATCGCCAGTAGCACGTAAAATCGCACGCAACTGACGTTTAAGTAAATCAGGGTACTCGAGCAACAAACGCACGCCACGTAGCCCCATCGCTGGATTGGTTTCTTCTTCAGAATAAAACGTCTGAATACCCGAAGTGGATTTCAGGTCTGGCAAGCGGAAGCAAACGCGATCGCTAGCAGCAATCACTTGACCGTAAAGCACCGACAACGAATCTTCGCGCGGGTGCCCTTGGCGCTGAATCACTGGAAGCTCAGTACGGTATAGGCCCATTTCGGTAATGCCGATACCCTTGACCTGCTTAGCCTCGGACGGCGACGCGACAGCCGCAGTCAAATGTACCGTCGAGTTATCACTAAGAATGGGTGGCGCTAAAATTTCAAATCCGCCCTCTGGCGCACGCCCTTGCGCAGAATGAACGGCCTCTGTTGAAGGCTCGATAGTAATCACGCCATTGTCACCGTCGACCATAACGCGCTGCCCTTCATGCAAACAATCTTGCAACGGTCCCGCTCCAAGAATAGCCGGGATTCCTGCCGCTGACGTAAGAATAGAGCCATGGCTTTCGAGATTGCCCTCTTCAGCGATGATGCCTGTCAAGCCTTGGTCGAGCGCTTCGGTCAAATCACTTAGCGTTAATTCGCGCACCACCAAAATCCCGCCTTGGCGGCCTTCATCTTTTTTACGTTCGCTAGCTGGTTTGGCGTATCGCACCAAGCGCAAAGCAACATCGCGCATATCCGCTAATTTGTTACGGAGTTTTTCGGACTCTACGACTTCAAACAAACGTTCATACACTTCAACCACATCGCGAAGCGCATGCTCGAAGTAAAGTCGCCCGTCTTCAATGCGTGAACGCAAGTCGGACTCAATCGTTGGATCTTCTAGCAGCGTAAGATGCGTATCGAACACTCTGCGCTGTTCTTCTGAGAAGTGCCCCGACAGTTGGTCACGCTGATGCACTAACGAGACTCTGGCGGCGCGCGCCACGGAATCTACGCGCGCCAACTCAGATTCGACCTCGTCGTCCCGCAGACGGCGGTCGGTAGCAAAATCAAGGCTTTGAGTATTGAAAAATACTGGACCGTAGGCAACTCCGGGCGAGACTGATTGCCCGAAGAGAGTTTGCGATTTTTTTGAGGTGTCAGAGGTGGTACCCATCGACTGATAGAATAACATTGCCAAGCTTTCCTGTCTTTCCTCTTTACTAGTTGGCGGAATAGTGTATTATTTGCGCCATACGGGGAGTAGCGCAGCCTGGTAGCGCATCTGGTTTGGGACCAGAGGGTCGCAGGTTCGAATCCTGTCTCCCCGACCATTTAACGAAAAAACCCACCATCATTTCTGATGGTGGGTTTTTTTATTGCTCTGTAAATTACAGAGATACGGCTGCAGATATATGCCCAGCAGACATGACGCCGATTGCACGAGCGCATGCTTCGCTGAGAGCGACATCCCCTTCAGTCATTGCAGACTGAAAGTAAGCAGCGTCAGCAGCAATACCGTACCCGGCAAACATGTTCGACAAAGCATTAGCGCTAGCAACACGTACTTCTGAGCTGCGCCCAGTATCGCCCAGAACACTTAGCAAAGCATCGGCGACATCGCTAGATGCACCCGCAAAGCCTAGAGCCCTTGCGGATGGCACTGCAACAGAGTCTTGGCGATTTAGAGCACCAACCAATGCGCCTACTGCACTATCAGCAGCATCTGCGTGTGCTGGATGCAGAAGAGCTGTAGCTGCAGCTGCAGCCATGTCTGCGTAAGCCTGGCGCGCGGAACTGAGATTTCCGAAGCCATCGATAACATCTATCGCAGTTACCTCGTCTTCGCCTAGGATATAGACGGATACATCTGAGAAGCGTGGATCAGCTTTGATACTCTTACTAACCCGCGACGCATAAAGATCTGGCAAGACTTCGGCAATAACGAAAGCATCTACGTTTGCGGCAAGGTGCATGTTTACGAGTCCTGAGGCACCGTCATTAGAAACGATTGCTGAAACGCCCATGTCGGCGAAAGCCATCTGCATGTTATTAGCGCGAGCGCTATCTCCATCGATAATATGAACAATACGCTTAGATTCTAGGCGCACCGCCGCAGCCAAATTCTGGACTACAGCCGCACCGTATTGACCACGGTTTGACAGAGCAACAGCAGCCGAGTGGCTGATCATCGGTACGCTACTACCCATCGCGTTGTAAAGGCCAGACCAGTCGCTGTTACCCGCGCCATCAAGTACAGAGATTAGCTGCTGCGCTGCGGCGATCATGTTGTTCGCAACAGCTTGCTCGAGGCCAGAGTTAATGGAAGCGGTAGATAGTGTCAACAATGCATTGCGTTGCGCAGCTGCTTGCTCTTCGCCGCCATCAATACCACTGAGGATTGCAACTTCACTAGCGTAGATTACGGCGAGTGCTGCAGAAGTGTCCGCACCTATCTCGTCGGCGCGCAACATCAAGCGTTTTGCCCATTCAGCAGCAACTAATGATTGCGGCACATTGTATGCAACTAAGTTACGGCCATCAATCGAGAACATCGCACCATGGTTTTCAATAGAAGACAAACCGTTGGCATCGTTATTAAAGAATGACCATGCTTGCGCGATTAACTGCGATGAAGGCGATGCGCCTGACTGCAACATTTCGGAAGCAAGTGCGCGAACGGAACCATCTGTATCGTTAGCAGCCAAATCTGAGATTAAAGCCGAAGCACGATTGTCGTTTAGAACATTTAGCGCATGGAGAGCGCCGAGACGAACTTCCGTATTAGACGAACGAGCGGCAGTCATCAAAGGCATAACAACATTTGCACCCATACGAGACAGTGCATAGACAGCAGCAAGACGACGGCTTTCGTTTGAATCGCCCAAAGCGTGTACTAAGGGCACTGCAGCAAATGGGCCGTAGTTTTGATGCAAAGCGAAAATGGCTTTCGCACGATCTTGGTACGACTCGCTGAAACAACCTTCAGCAGCTTTAGCGGCAGCATCGGTGTCGCGCATAGCGGTGCGTCCTTCAGCGCGAGCCGAGGCAAGCATCTCACGAGCGAAAACTTCGAACTCGCCGCCAGCGACAAGCAACTCGAGGAGTGCGTCTTGGCTTTGGTGAAGAAGAAGCAACGCATCTGCGTTACTTGGATTCTCAGAAAGTACTTCACGGAATTTAGACTGCGCTAAATCGAAGTTGCCATTATGGAAAGCAACCATCCCTTGCTCAAAGAGATTTGAATCTTCTTGGGCAGAAATTTGTGTTGCTGGGGTAAAGAAAAGTACTGCACCTAAAACTAGGCTAGACGAGACGCGAATGAAGCTCATTTGATGTTCGAGAGTTCTGTTAATGCGGGATGAACAAGTATGAGGTGGATTCACCAACATACGTATGCCACATGATAAACAACACTTAGCTGTGGTCAAGTGCGAGAATGCACTACATTTCCAAGGACGGAAGGTTTCACGGCCCCGGTGGTCGATGGCCAGGTAGAATATTCTCCGAGCAATTTCGCGTCGGCGAGCAAAGCGAAGGCTATCGCTTCACGCAAATCTGCGTCAAATCCCAGCCGAGAATAGTCGGCAAACACGATTCCAGGCATCTCAGACTGCAGCGTCTTCACCAAAGCACGATTGTGGCGACCACCGCCGCAGAGATAGATAGTAGGAGGAGATAATCCAGCACTAGCTAGTGAGGATGACACGCCATAAGCCACTACGGCACATAATGTTGCAAGAATATCCTCATTAGATAGTTGTGGGTGAGCATCGCATATTTCAGCTAGCCAGCGACTGCCAAAAAGCTCTAGGCCAGTACTCTTAGGCAGTTTTTTGCTGAAATATGGGTTGGATATGAGTAGTTGATACAAGCCGGAGTTAACAGTGCCGGACAAAGCCAATGTGCCATCAATATCGCAGTGCTGGCCTAGCTTCAGGCGCATCAAAGCATCGAGAGGGCCATTTGCCGGGCCACAATCCCAAGCGAGAGGTGGCGTGTCAGGCCGTAGGTAACTTATATTGGCAATGCCGCCTAAATTTAATATTGCGCACTCTTTTTTTGCGTCTGAGTGCAAAACCCAATCTGCAAACACTGAAATCGGTGCACCCTGCCCTCCTGCATGCAAGTCTGCCTGGCGAAAGTCACCAATAACACGCACTCGACACCTATCAGCAATAGTTTGCAAATCGCCTAATTGCAGGCTGCCTTGCCGAGGATCACCGTCGTGATGGAAAACCGTTTGTCCGTGACTAGCCACACAATCGACTTCAGAAACAGCGACACCATTTTCTTCTAAGAAAATATTTACACAATCGCCGAAAAAAAAAGCGAGGTTTTTATCTAGTTGCGCTAAAGGTTGGTCGTAATGCGCGACGAAATGGTGCACTGCGTCCTGCAATTCGGTGGCGAAGGTCAACTCACCTGAGCACTCGACGCGAACTTCGCGCTGTTGACCTTGGCCACTAACCCGAACTAATGCCATGTCAACAGAGTCAGCAGACGTCCCCGAACTCATACCTAAAATGAGCCGCGAACTATTGTCGGTCATACTACTCAGGAAGGTTCAGCTTCCAGCCAACTCGCAATACTGTGTTCTTGCCGTTCACTAATAACTTCTTGTTTTCGCTAACAATTTTTTCGATGTACTCGTACTTACCAGGGTAGTACTTTCCGGCGATAACCGTAAGTGAATCGCCAGCGACAACAACATGAATGTTTTCTGAACTTGTAGCAAGCGCCTCCTTTACTTCAACTTTTTCAATCAAAGTGTGTTTAGCCGGAAGGACCAAAACGTCTCCGATGACTAGGTTAGAGTCGATAAGGCCAGGATTAAGCTCTTTGATTTTCCCTACGTACCGCACACTACCTAATTCTGTTTGCGCGATCATGCCAAGGATGTCACCACTTTTAATAGTGTAAAGCGTTTTTGTAAGTCGAACTGCCGGCTCATCAATGACTTCAACTATCCGATCATCAACAGGAAGCACTTCTTCTATTTGAGGAGGAGCGACGAACTCTTTGTTTTCTGCAAGTGACGTTTCACCAATATCTGACTGCGTGGTATTTGCTGGCCACGTTTGCTCGACAACGGGTTCTTCAACGGGCACAGGATCAAGCGATATATAAAGTACCTCTTGGTCAGATGGCGTCAAGCCTTTGAAGATGACTACGGTGAGAAGCACGGCGACTAAGCCGAGTGCTCCAATAATGATGCGTTTTTCTAGGTGTCCCATGTATTCCTTTGTTGCATACAATATATAGTATTAAAATGAAAATCCAAGTAAAAATATGGTACCACTATATATTGTGGTCGTTTTCTTCCGATTGCACACCTTTCGCCACAATGCTTTTTAAAGTGTCTGCAATACCATGTGAATGGTATGGGGAAAACACCCATAAGCGACGCAACCAAAGTCCGCGCAAAAGTTGTTTAGCCTCGTTGCAAGTCATCTCTTCTGGGGCGAACCTAGCTAAGTATTTAAGTGCTGCAGAGCGATCGACATTTGCTAGTAATCTTCCAAACAACAGCCGCGGTAGCAAGGACGGCGCCCAAGATGCCCCGAAGTCGACAATCTGCACTTTTAACCCGTCACCAAGCAGAATATTCTGACGTTGGCGCAAATCTAGATGAAAAACTTCGCGCTGGTGCAACTTTTCCACCAATTGCAATAAGTCGTCGGCGATGCGCCGCGGCGCAAAGGCGTAGTTTTCAGGGGACAAGGGCTCGCCAGCCATGAAATTCATGCTGAATGCATTGCCATCGATTGTTTCGCGCACTTGCGGCAACTGCGCTAGGCCGTCAAGCTTGAGTAGAATCCGATATTCGCGCCACATCAAGATTTTGGCCAGCCATCGGCTATAAAAAGGCAAGCCATGACAGTCTTTTACGATGCGCTTATCACCATTGCCGTCTACTGACAGCCAGACAGTGGGCTTCAAGAGTGATTCACGACTAAGCTTCGAAAGCTGGGTGGCCTGTAGTTGTTCCCGCGGCCAATCGTGTACTACCATCCTAGCCATTTACTGCAGAGGGGCGGAAAAGAAGGGGGTCCAGCTTTCCACGGTATAAATTATCGTGAGGGCGATAGCGAACGCAACCCCCCAAGACAATTCGTGATTTTCTTTCAGCAATGAGAATGAGAAGCTCCGCTCCTGGCCACTGCGCCATGGAGTGATCTGCGGCCAAAAGTTTGGCACGTTGGCAGCGTGTTCTTCGAGTTGCTCGCCGAACAGTTTCTGTAAGCGCGGGTACTCGCGTTCCATTTTCCGAGGGAAGTAGAAACTAAAGAAGCACACCATTAGAAATAGAGCGAAACCCCAAACCAATTGCCCTCGAAGGCTCTCGATATTTCCGGAAGCCAGTGAAATACCTACTAATGCTATAAAACTACCAAGATAAGCTGGATTACGCGTATAAGCGTAAGGCCCCGTAGTCACCATCAGCGCATTTTTATCTAGGTACCCAAAAGCCCAGATGCGGAGTACCCATGCCAGCAAAACCAAACATGCCCCCACCCAGAAAGTCGTAGGTCGTGGGTCGGCTAGAGAGATTAGGGCGATAGCACTGATGTAAACAGCGGCTTTTCGCCAAGTTATTTTCTTAGATGCGCGGTTGTTAGAGTCCATGGTATTGCGGGTTCGGGCCGACTACTAGATAATTGTCGCATAGTTGTTCCTCCATTCAACCATCAACATGAAATTCCTCACAATTGCACTTTTAGCCCTAGCTTCATGCGCGGGCGAACCTCAAGGCGCGACTGCTGTCGCGCCTCAAAGCCAAGATACGGCAGAAACCATTACCGTTACTCTTAGCCCATCCGAAAAGGCGGCGATAAAGGCCGAACAAGAATTTATTGACGAGATGGCGAGTGAAGGCATCTATCCCGAAACTATTCCAACTCAAATCACTGTCAAGTATCACAAATCCGGCTTGACCATTGGGCTTTACAACGAGTCCTACATTTCTCAGACGGATTACTATCAACAAGAGCGGAGTAGCGCGATCTACAAAATTATCCCTGATATGAAGATGGGAGCTTTGCTTAAGGCACTAACCGATGGTGATTTCTTTGAGGGTGCCACGGATGGTATCAAGCGTTATACCGGCGCCAGCGTGTCGATTGTCATTCGCCATGGCAGCAAGAGTTACAGCTTAGCGTGGGGGCCAAGTGTAAATAAAGAGTTGCATAAAGTGACGAACATGTCGGCTGACAGCATTCGTGTCATATACGACACCACCGACTCTATGCAAGTGATAGGCAACGCCAGCGGGGGCGACTTCTTCCAAGAAGAAAGCGATCGCATCAACAGAGAGAACGCACTGCAACGCGTCAGGCCACGCCAATGATCGCGTCACCTCGGCTAATTGTGGTTGTTCCTGCCAGACGTGCTTCAACGCGCCTGCCCGACAAACTACTCCTCGCTGAATCCGGACGCCCACTGTTAGTACACACGTTGCAGCAATGCGCTAAAGCCAAGCTGCCTGATTTGGTAGTTGCTGCTGT
>CAWWAN010000042.1:0-11751 GCA_963934925.1 uncultured bacterium
GCGCTTTATCGACCCGGTCCTTTGGGCTCTGGCCTGCATGAGATCTTTACCAAGCGTAAGCACGGCCTCGAAGAGGTAACCTTCGATCACCCTATTCTAGAACCTATCCTCAAAGAGACTTATGGCGTATTAATTTACCAAGAGCAAATTATGCGCGTTGCTCAACAGATGGGTGGCTTTAGCCTCGGAGACGCAGACAATTTGCGCAAAGCCATGGGTAAGAAAATATTATCTTTAATGAATAAGTTCAAGGACAAATTCATCGATGGTGCAACTACGAAAAATGTTGACCTTGCTGTCTCTACAGAGATATGGGAGATGATGGTTAAGTTTGCTGAATACGGATTTAACAAATCTCACTCCGCGGCATATGCGATGGTGACTTTCCAGGCTGCTTACATGAAAGCGCATTACCCTGCCGAGTTTTACACGGCCTCTTACACCTACGAAGCAAGTGATAAAGACAAACTGCGTGTACTTATTGAAGATGCCCGCCGTCACCAAATCACACTGCTACCTCCTTGCGTAAATGAATCTACGCGCCGGTTCCAGGTAGTCGACGAAAAAACAATTCGCTTTGGTCTAGAGGCCATCAAGGGAGTGGGTGGTGGCGCCGCCGACGCACTTGTTGAAATCCGTGAAGGGCTCGAAGAGGCCACTTTCGAGTCAGCTCAAAAAGTGCTCATTGAAGGAGCTGCTGTTCACGTTAACAAGGGTGCTTTCGAATCCATGGTCAAGGCCGGATGCTTCGATATCTTCGAAAAATCGCGCATCAAGCTGCTACGCAATCTAGAGAACGATTTAAAGATTGCCTCTAGCGCTGCCAAAGACAAGCAAAAAGGCCAAGGCTCTCTTTTTGATATGTTTGGCGCCGGCGAAGCTGCCGGGACTCCTGCAGCATCCAAAGCCACTAGTAGCCCTGCCGATAGCAGTGCTGAATTAAGTGACGCAGAACAAAAAGAGCAACTGGCGCACGAGAAAGAAGTCCTCGGAATCTTCCTAAGCTCGCATCCACTTGATCCATACCGCCATGTCGCTAGCGGTATCGCGCCGTTTGACAGCCGCACTGTCAAAGAAGTCGGAGACAACGCGCTTATTGAATTATTTGGCCTGACTAGCCAGCTCAACATTCGGCCTACTGCGAAGGATCCGTCTAAAAAGTTCGGTAAGCTAGAAATTGAAGACCTATATGGCTCGACGCCCGCAGTCATCTTCAATCGTACTATTGACGAGTGCGGCGATGCTCTCCAAGAAGACACCATTGCCCTCTTCAAAGGCAAAATCCAAATCAGCAACGACATTCCAGAAATGATTATCAACTCGATAGAGCCCGCTGGCGCTCCAGAGTCGTTGGCCTTAAAAGGTGTGCTCGAAATTTCGTTCGCAGCCAATCAACAGCCTAGTACTGACAAGATTGCGTTAATGAAAAAGTTACTCCAAGACAACGCCGGCGAGTCGAAAGTTCGCTTTATCGCCTTCGAAGAAAACGGTGACCATCATGTAGTGCGCGCAGGGACACAGTGGAGCGTAACGCTATCCTCTGAGCTGATTGATGCACTCAACACTTTGATTGGTGCAAACAGCACTCGTGTGCTAATGCAACGCGGCCCTATCGAGCGCGAGACTCAGCCAGCCTGGAAAACCGCGCGTTAAACATTAACGATATAAATGAGATAACGCGAGGCTGTCGAATGACAGCCTCGCGTTATTAATGTAAAGTCGCTAATTAATCAGCGGCTACTGCTTCTACTTCAACTTCAACTTCTTTTTCGGAGCGCTCGACAAACTCGAAATAAGCGAGTTGAGTGTTGTCACCCAAACGGTAATTGTTCTGCTTAAGAATACGTGTGTATCCTCCGGGGCGTTCCTTGAAACGTGGCCCAAGCACATCAAACAACTTTTGAGTTGCCTGACGATTATTGCCTAGAAGAGCAAGAGCACGACGAAAGTTATGCAAGTTCTTTTCTTTAGACAAGGTAACAAGCTTCTCAACCATTGGACGCATAGCCTTAGCCTTAGTAACAGTAGTTTCGATACGCTCGTGCTCGATAATTGCAGCTGCCATGTTGCGCATCATTGCTACGCGGTGAGCTGGCTTACGAGAAAGCTTACGGGTTTTTACGCGGTGTCTCATTATTCGTTTTCTTCGCCTGCAGGAACTGCGAATTCTTCCGCATTCATGCCGATGTTTAAGTCTAAATCGCTAAGCTTGCGATCGATTTCGGTAAGAACGGTTTGACCAAGATTCTTGATAGCCAGAAGTTCTTCGTTAGTCTTGAACACGAGGTCACCAAGAGTCGCAACATCTGCAACATCTAGGCAATTACGCGCACGAGTTGACAGGTCAAGACGCTCGATTGGCTCTGACAAGAGTCCCATGATGCGTTCGCGACGACGTTCGGCTGCTGCGTCAAGAGCTTGAACCTCATGAACGACTGCCATGCCGTGACGTGCCTCATCGAATTGGATGAATGGGTTTAAGTGCTTACGGAAAATCTTTGCAGATTCAACCATCGCCATTTGTGGCTTGATTGTGCCGTCAGTCCAGATTTCCATTATTAGTCGATCGTAGTTGGTGTACTTACCTACACGAGTTGCCTCGATAGAGTAACGGACACGCAACACCGGGCTAAATGGTGCATCGACTGGGATAAGACCTATTTGGTTCATATCTTCGCCAGTGTCAACTGCAGCCGTGTAGCCGCGACCGCGACGAACTGTAAGCTTACATGAGAAGCTTGAGTCTTTGCCGCTCAGCTCACAGATGTGTGCCTCGGGATTAGCAATCTCAACTCCTGCCGGACACTCAATATCGGCGCCTGTTATTGCGCCAACGCCTGACTTTTCGACTGAAAGGTAAACCGGGCATTCTGATGATTCTACAGTTACCTTCAGGCGTTTAATCGCCATAATGATATCTGTAACGTCTTCAACGATACCAGGTATGGACTTGAATTCGTGCTCTACCCCTTCAATCTCGACTGCCGTAATTGCAGTACCTTCGATTGAGCCAAGCAGGACGCGACGCAAACCATTACCTATTGAATGACCGAAACCTTGTTCAAAAGGCTCGATGGTGAACTTGCCGTATTCATCGGTAGCAGTAGACTCATTTAGAGTTACACCTGATGGCAGTTCGAAATCTCTCCAGCGGATACGCATTATTATTACCTGTAGTTGGGGACGTTATTAGACGCGACGCTTCTTAGGAGCGCGACATCCGTTGTGTGGAAGTGGTGTGCAATCTTCAATACCAGCAACGCGTAGGCCACCTTGGCTTAAACCACGGATAGCGCTTTCGCGACCTGCACCAGGGCCCTTAACGCGAACGCTAACGTCGCGCATGCCCATCTTGACAACTGCTTCAGCAGCACGTTGTGCGGCTTGTTGTGCGGCGAAAGGAGTTGACTTGCGTGAACCCTTATAGCCGGCCTTACCTGGGGCACCCCAAGCAATCGTATTACCATTAGTATCAGTAATGGTAATTAGTGTGTTATTGAAAGTTGCACGAATGTGGACTACGCCTTTAGCGCCTACTTTCTTTGACTTTTTCTTTGATGCTGCACTCATTGTTCTAATTCAGATTAGCCTTTTAATGACTTGACAGAAGCCTTACCAGCAACAGTCTTTTTGCTACCCTTACGCGAGCGAGCATTAGTTTTTGTACGCTGACCACGTACGGGAAGACCACGACGGTGACGCAAGCCACGGTAGCAAGCGATTTCGCGTAGACGGTTGATGGCCGCCGTAACACGGCGACGCAAAGCGCCTTCTACTTCCATTTCTTCTTGGAGGTAAGCAGCTAGCTTTGCCAGTTCTTCGTCTGTAATCTCCTTTGCGCGACGCGATGGGTCGAGATCTAGGGTTTTACAAAGTTGTTCAGCCGTTGCGCGGCCAATACCGTAAAGGTACGTAAGCGCAATTACTGTGCGCTTATCTGCTGGAATGTCTACACCGATGAGTCGTGGCATGTATATTTATTATTCTTGAATTGAGAGTTAGCCCTGACGCTGCTTATGGCGAGGATCGCGGCTACAAATAACGAACACTTTTCCGTGTCGTTTGATGATCTTGCAGCTACTGCAAATGCGGCGTACTGATGCGCTGACTTTCATGATTCTGTTTGGTTGATTTATTAGGTTGTGACTTTGAATTAGTTGCGAGGCCCGCGCTGACGGCGAGGACGACGAACACCCCGGTAAACGATTCGACAACGTGTTAAATCGTATGGGGACAGTTCAATAGTCACTGTGTCTCCGGGAGTGATACGGATGTAGTGCATGCGCATTTTCCCGGAAATGTGAGCTAGAATTTGTTGACCGTTTTCGAGGACTACGTTGAATGTGGCGTTTGGAAGAGTTTCCTTTACGACAGCTGACAACGTGAGCGGCTCTTCTTTGGCCATTCTATGCTAGGTTTGATTGATTAAGAGCACCGCTTACAGTGGTGAGAACATCAGCTTGGATGTCTTCTACTGTACGATCAGAATTGATCTCACGGAGTAAACCCTGGTCGGCGTAGTACTTGACCAAAGGTTCGGTTGTCTTAGCGTAAACACCAAGACGATGTGTAATGACTTCGAGGGTGTCATCTTGACGCCCACGCGACAGCAAACGGTCGGTAAGAACCGCTTCAGGGGCCGTAAAGTATAGCGACAGCCCGATTGCGCCGCTAGTACAAGCTTCTTCTAATGCAGCAGCTTGAGCGATTGTGCGCGGGAAACCGTCCAGAAGCAGTACTTTCTCGTTTGGAAAGCTAGAAATGCGCCCTGCGACCATTTTCACCATGATATCGTCGGGGACCAAGTCGCCACGAGACATATAGGTGTCGGCAGATTTACCCAACTCGGTGCTCTCAGCTACTTCTTGGCGAAGCAGTTCGCCAGTAGACATGTGAGTGTAGCCATGAGACTCGGCAGCCAAAGCTGCTTGAGTACCCTTCCCTACACCGGGAGCGCCAAGAAGAATTGTAATCATTACTTCTTTGCCCAGCTTGAGCCACTTGATTTCATGAATCCATCGTAGTTACGCATTAACAATTGCGCGTTTAACTTATCGACCATGTCGAGAGCTACACCTACAACAATCAAGATGGATGTACCGCCTAAGAAATAGGCGATCATAGGATCAACGTGAAGCTTACCGATGAGTATGTTCGGCATTACCGCAACGACTGACAGGAATACAGAACCCGCTAAGGTAATGCGGTCGAGCACGAATGACAAGTACTCGGCAGTTGCTTTGCCAGGGCGAATGCCTGGGATAAACGAACCCTGATCTTTAAGGTTATTCGCAATATCATCGGGCTGGAACATCAAACGCGTCCACATGAATGAGAAGAAAATAATCATTCCGGTGAAAGTCAGGATGTAAACGAAGCCGGCCGTGTTGAATGCGTTGCGCATCCAGCCGAAGCCAGGCAATGAGCCAAGAACTGTAGGAACAATGAACAGAGCTGATGCGAAAATGATTGGCATCACGCCTGCCTGGTTAACCTTTATTGGTAAGTAATGACGCTGCCCACCCATCATCTTGCGGCCGCGAGTTAGCTTAGCCTGCTGAATTGGGATGCGACGCTGGCCACGAGTGAGGTAAACAACTACCAAAATAATGACTAACCACATTAACGCCAAGGTCACCGCTAGCTGATGCGCGTCTTCGCGTAAAGCAAAAGCCTTAGAGACTGTCGCTGGCATGTTAGCAATAATACCACCCATAATGATGAGTGATACGCCATTACCAACTCCGTATTCGGTAATCTGCTCACCTATCCACATGATAAACATGGTGGAAGCCGTTAACGCGAGCATAATCGTAATGGTATAGAAGAAAGTACCACCGTCGGGCATCAAACCGAATGACGGATTGTAAATAACACCATAAACAACAAACACCGACTGAAGCAAACAGATTGGAACTGTAGCCAGGCGCGTAAGCTGGTTGATCTTCTTTTGCCCTGCCGCACCTTCTTTCGAAATAGCTTCAAGAGCTGGAACCACTTTAGTCAACAGGCTGAAAATAATCGACGCTGAGATGTATGGCATAACACCTAGCGAGAACAAAACTGCCTGACCGACGCCAGCGCCAGTAAAAGCATTCATAATGCCGAACAAAGCGTTCTCGTCAGCCTTATTTGCTGCCTCCGCAACGCGAGACAAGTCAATCCCTGGAAGCGGAATGTGAAAACCCAAGCGGTAAATGAACAGAAACACAAAAGTCATTACAACCTTTGAGCGCAGCTCAGGAACGCGAAGAATAGTCAGTAGTTTGCCCATAATGATTAGTCGATGACTTCGACAGTACCGCCAGCAGACTCAATCTTAGATTGTGCAGACTTAGAGAACTTGTGAGCTTTAATCGTGAGTTCTTTGCTCAACTCGCCCTGCCCCAAGACCTTAAGCATCTCGCCTGTTTTACGTGACAAGCCCATATCGAGGACTGCCTTGAGATCTACAACTTCGCCCGCATCGAAAGCCTCTAGAGACTCAATGTTAACCAGTGTATAGTGCTTCTTGAAACGAGCATTTGTAAAACCGCGCTTAGGCATACGACGGAACAAAGGCATTTGACCACCCTCGAAACCAATACGCGGCAAGTCGCCCGAACGTGAGCGCTGACCGTTATGACCCTTACCAGCCGTTTTACCTTTGCCGGAACCTACGCCGCGACCAACTCGCTTGCGCTTATCGTGGTTATTACCACGCGCTGTTACGTCGTGAATTTGCATTACAGTTCTACTCCTCGCAATTCTGCGATTTCTTCTTTGGTGCGAAGTGCACCGAGAGCAACGATTGTGGCCTTAACCAAGTTCGTTGGGTTCGTCGATCCGTATGACTTGGTGAGGACATCGTTAATGCCTGCCAATTCAAGAACAGCACGCACAGTACCACCAGCAATAATGCCAGTACCAGGTGAAGCTGGGATCAAACGAACTTTAGAGGAGCAATAAATGCCCTCGATTTCATGAGGGATAGTCGTGCCCACGCGAGGTACGCGAATAAGCTGACGACGTCCGTCTTTGAAAGCCTTCTGCATTGCTGCAGGGATCTCTTGTGCCTTGCCGAAGCCGAAACCAACGATACCGTCTTGGTTACCTACAACTGTAAGAGCTGAGAATGAAAAGCGACGACCACCTTTAACAACTTTGGCGGAGCGGTTTACTTTAACGCGCTCTTCCTTCAGTTCGCCGAGCTTTTCAGCATCAGTGCGATCGAGAAATTCTGGTAATTTGTTATACATTTCTAAATTAGAATTTTAGGCCTGCTTCACGAGCTGAATCAGCCAACGCTTTTACGCGGCCATGGTAGCGGTGCCAAGAACGGTCAAAGGAGACCTCTGTTACGCCAGCAGCGATTACGCGCTCAGCGATAGCAACTCCAACAATTTGAGCAGCCTCAGTCTTGTTCTTACCGGCAACCAGATTAGCCATAGACTTATCAAGAGTGCCTGCAGAAGCTAGAGTTGAGCCACCGAGGTCGTCAATGAGCTGAACAGTAATGTTCTTTGCTGAGCGATGAACGCTCAGGCGTGGACGGTCAGAAGCTGCGCGCAAACGGCGACGGATGCCCATTGCCTTACGGCTGCGCTTCTTCCACTTTTTCTTTTGCTGAAGATGGTCCATGATTATTATGAGAGTGATTTACCAGACTTGCGACGAACATGTTCGTCAATGTAACGGATACCCTTACCCTTGTAAGGCTCAGGTGGACGAACACGGCGGACGTTGGCTGCGTACTGGCCAACTGCGTGCTTGTCGATTCCGGTGATGATGATTTCAGTTGGAGACTTCAACTCTACATTTACGCCTTCAGGTGGAGTAACTTTCACAGTATGGCAAAAGCCAACTGAAAGCTCTAAGTCAGAACCTGCCATTTTGCAGTTCCAACCAACACCCTGAATCTCTAGTTCTTTCTTGTAACCATTCGTCACGCCCTCGACCATATTGGCGATGTGGGCGCGAACCAAGCCATGCAATGCAGAAGCCCTCTTAGAAGACCCTCTGCCGGTAGCCGTAACGATTACTTCGTTCTCAACTACTTCTGCAGTAACCTCTGGAAACAGTGGGAATTGCAAATCGCCCTTAGAGCTTTGCACTTTTACCTCGAGAGCGGACACATCAACTGTGACGCCACTAGGGATAGAAACTGGTTTGTTGCCGATACGTGACATGATTAGAACAACGTGCAGATGATTTCACCACCGACGCCTAACTCGCGAGCTTTACGCCCACTCATTACGCCGCGTGATGTAGTAACGATAGTAGCACCTAGGCCACCGCGTACTTGAGGCACCTCCTCAGCTTGGCGATAAACGCGGCAGCCAGGAGATGAAATGCGAGTGATTTCTTGAATTGCAGGGTTACCATCGCGATCGTACCTAAGAGATACGCGCAAAGTTGAACCTGGGCCTTCATTTTCGATTACTTCAACGTCGTTGATGTAACCTTCTTCTTTCATCGTAAGAGCAATTGAGCTTTTGATTTTAGAAGCAGGGATGTCTACTGTGTCGCGGCGCACCATGATTCCGTTACGGATTCGAGTGAGCATGTCAGCGATTGGGTCGGTATGTGTCATATTATTTTACCAAGAAGACTTACGTACGCCTGGGAGGAAACCTTCGTGAGCTAAGCGACGAAGAACGAGACGTGAGATACCAAAGCGACGCGAGTAGCCACGAGGACGACCGGTGATTGAACAGCGGTTGTGCAAGCGTGAGCTCGATGAGTCGCGAGGCATTTTAGATAGCGTCAAATACGCCGCCCGCTTGTCATCTAATGAAGCATTTGGATCTTTGATTACCTTTACAAGAACAGCGCGACGCTCGGCAAAGTTTGCCACTAAGCGCTTACGATTCTTTTCACGGTTTACTGCAGATGTTTTAGCCATGATTAATTTTCTGAAGATTTGCGACGGAATGGAACACCCAAGCCATCTAGCAGAGCACGACCTTCTTCATCGGTACGCGCTGAAGTAACAAAAGTAATGTTCATGCCTTGAGTGAACTCGACCTGGTCAAGCTGAATCTCTGGGAACAACGTTTGCTCGTTAAGACCGAGGCTAAAATTGCCACGACCATCGAAATTGTCTTTAACACCGCGGAAGTCACGAATACGTGGCAACACTACAGACACCAAGCGGTCCATGAATTCGTACATACGCTCGTTGCGCAATGTAGTCATACAACCGACCGGGTTTCCTTCGCGTAGGCGGAAATTAGAGATAGAGCCCTTAGCAGTACGCACCACAGGCTTTTGGCCAGTAATTTTAGCCATGTCTTTAACAGCAGAGTCGATAGCAGATTTGTTTTCTACCGCCTTACCGACACCCATGCTTACCACTATCTTGTCAAGACGTGGTATCTGATGAATGTTCTTGTATTCGAACTTGTCCTTAAGACCAGCTGAAATTTCATTCTTGTATTTATCTTGGAGGCGTGTCATTTTTATGAGTCAAATTTTGTGCCACAAGGAACACCAACGCGAATTTTCTTATCGCCGCTGATATCAGTTTTAGTACGAACACCTTTATTCGCTTTTTCTGACCACAACAAAACATTTGACAGCGCTATTGGCATTTCAACCTCTAGTCGCCCGCCTTCTGGGTTTTGCTGAGTCTTTTTCAGGTTCTTAACCTGACTGTTTACGCCCTCGACTACAACGCGCTCAGTTTTACGATCAATACGCAATACTTTGCCACGCTCTCCACGGCCGTTACCAGACATTACCTGGACTTCGTCACCTACTTTAATACGCATTACACTACCTCTTGAGCTAGAGAAACGATTTTCATGAAGTTGTTTTCGCGCAACTCACGAGCTACAGCACCAAAGATACGCGTGCCACGCGGATTGTTATCGACATCGACAAGGCACAGGGCATTGGAATCGAAACGTACATAGCTGCCATCCTTACGACGCAACTTTTGCTTTGTACGAACAACCACGCCACGCACAACTTCACCCGTAGGGATACTTGAGCCTGGCTGCGCAACCTTTACCGAGCAGATGATGACATCACCTACCGAAGCAAACTTACGTCCTGAGCCACCCAACACCTTGATGCACATTACTTCTTTTGCACCTGAGTTGTCAGCCACTTTCAGTCTTGTTTGTGTTTGAATCATTTTATTGTTCCTGCTTTACAGTAATTACTCGATTGGCGCCGCTTTGGTCACCTCAAGTAGACGCCAGCACTTTTTCTTACTGATAGGACGAGTGCCCATGATTTCAACCACATCACCCACATGGGCAACGTTGCTTTCGTCATGAACGTAGTACTTTTTACGTACACGAATTGTTTTACGGTAAAGCTTATGCTTAGTTAAACGCTCGACTTCGACTACGATTGTCTTATCACCCTTGTCTGACACAACTTTGCCAGAAAGTGTTTTGCGCGTTCCGCGTTCTATTGTTATTTCTTCAGTCATTTTTAACCTCGTTAGCGTGACGCCTGGTCACGGATGCCTTGCTTTCTCTCGTTAAGGATTGTTTTAATTCGCGCGACTTCGCGGCGAATTTCACGGATACGGCAAGGATTTTGAAGACCATCTACCAATGAACGAAAACGCATACCGTGCAACTCTTTTTCTAGTTGCTCGATATCAAACATTAGTTCAGCATCTTCTTTGCCTCGTACTTCTTTTGCTTTCATGATTATTAGATGGTTTTCTTTTCTATCATGCGCACACGCACAGGGAGCTTGTGCGCCACGCGATTAAATGCCTTACGAGCAACGTCAATACCAACGCCGCCTACCTCGTAAATGATTGTGCCAGGAAGCACTACGGCTACCCAACGATCTACGTCACCTTTACCAGAGCCCATTCGAACCTCGAGAGGCTTCTTGGTAACAGGCTTGTGAGGAAACACGCGAATGTAAAGCTTGCCTTCGCCGAGATGGCGATTACACGCAACACGACCCGCCTCAATCGTGCGGGCGTTCAGCCAGCACCACTCGAGAGCCTGCAAACCAAACTCGCCGTGCGTCACGGTATTACCACGAGTAGCTTGTGCTGTCGCAACGCGCTTCTTTGGCGTTACAATGCCGCGACGGTGCATGTTGCGACCCGCAACACCTTTACCATCTGGCTTCTGGCACTTAAAAGTACCCTTAATTTTACCGCGATGTACCTTACGGTACTTTGTTCTCTTTGGCATTAACATTAGTATTTACCTCTTGTCTTATCGAGTTGTCTCACCGGTGAAAATCCAGACCTTGACGCCCAGAATACCGTAAGAAGTAAGAGCCTCAGAAAAACCGTAGTCAATTCGTGAGGAAAGAGTTTGTAGTGGCACGCGACCTTGGCGAACCGACATTGAACGTGCCATTTCTTTACCGTCGATACGACCGGCAATCAAGATTTTGACACCTTCTGCACCAGCATTCATCGTGTTTTCCATTACGCGCTTCATCTGAAAGCGTGGAGAAACACGGCGCTCAATAGCAGCAGCCAAGTTTTCAGCGATAGTCTGAGAATCGAGGTCCCAGTGACGCACCTCTTGGATGTCGAGCTTGATATCAAGACCAGACACTTTCTCAAGGTCAGCAACTAGCTGATCGCGAGTGCTATAGCCCTTGCCGATTACTTCGCCTTTGCGAGTAACTAGCAACTGAATATTGACACGTTCTGAGCGGCGAGCGATGTCGATACGAGAGATGATTCCTTTACGGAAACGGTCTTTGATCAACTTACGTATTTTATAATCGAGTAGAACTTGCTCTGGGTAATCTTTACCACGAGCAAACCAGCGTGAA
>CAWWAN010000043.1:0-11503 GCA_963934925.1 uncultured bacterium
CTCGGACTGGTTCACGCCATAGTTAAGTATGAAGCGCCATTACTGTTTGGCGGCGGCGTGCCAATAATTGCGGCTGACGGGCTTGATAGCCCCCAGCAAGCTATGCGTCTCGAGCATGAATTGCGTCGCGACCACGACGGAGATTTGCGTCGTGCTTGGTTAATAGCTTAGTTCGAGGTCTTGCAGTAATTGCATCGAATTGATTTGACCACAACTGCTTTTGGCTAAAACTAGGTCGCGCCTGCGGGCTGACTGCAGAAATTACGTTCGGCTAATGCCTTGCTCAGGAGCTTGTGTAGACGCGCGACGACTCACAGCGACACGGTCAAATTTCATCCGTACGTTATCACCAACCTTAAGCGTGATAGTGTGCTCGTCGAGCGAGGCAATTACGCCGTGTAGGCCACCAGCTGTGACCACGTCGTCGCCTTTAGATAAATCACTTTGAAATTGGACACGTTCTTTTTGGCGCTTCTTTTCAGGGCGAATAACGAAAAGGTACATGAAGCCAAATAAGATGGCAATCATCACCCAAAAGCCCATGCCGCCTGGGTCCTCTGTAGAGCCGCCGGCATCTGTTTGGGCGACTTCGGTAGTAGTGGCTTGTGTCGATTCGCTCGTCCCTGGCGAGGCAACTCTGTTAGGCTGCTTAGTGGCAGGATTCTGGAAGTAAAATTCGATGGTATCGGTGTCGAGAACAAACATTTCGATTGAAGTTGGCATGTTAATGAGGAGTGAGCGATAATGCGCTGAGCTATTCTAGCACATTGACCATCATGGAATCCAAGCGTGTACTTGTCGCTCTTTCGGGAGGCGTTGACTCTAGTGTCGCTGCTTACTTACTTAAGAAGCAGGGCTATGAGGTGATTGGCGTGTTCTTGCGTAACGGCGTAGCAAAACCTGCTGCCTCTAGCTCGAATAAGCAAGGCTGCTGTTCGGTAGAAGATTCGCGCGACGCTGCTCTGGTTGCCGACCATCTAGGCATTGACTTCCATGCTATCGATATGCACCAAGAGTTCGAGTCCATCATTGACTATTTTGCAGAAGAGTACCAACAAGCGCGCACACCAAATCCATGCATGCGCTGTAATCGCGACATCAAGTTTGGTAAGCTTTGGGATTTGGCTGCAGCTGTTGGTGCTAAATATTTAGCAACCGGGCATTACGCGCGCATCATCAACGTTGATGGGCAGCATCAATTACATCGCGGCGTCGATATTAGCAAAGATCAATCCTATGTGGTTTTTCCACTTGGGCCAGATACGCTGTCTAAAACTTTACTGCCTATTGGCGAGCTCGACAAAATTCAAACGCGCCAAATAGCGAAAGAGGCTGGTTTGCAAATTCACGATAAAGCAGAGAGCTTCGAAATCTGTTTCGTGCCAGATAATAACTACCGTGAGTTGCTTGCTTCGCGCGACCAGCTTGGCAAGCCAGGCCGCATTATAGACGCAGAGGGTAAACAACTCGCAACCCATAGCGGTCATGCGGGCTTTACCCGCGGACAGCGCCGTGGTTTAGGTTTTGCCTCAACCAGAGCAATGTACGTTATTGATATTGACCCGCAAAGTGGTGACGTCCTGGTTGGGCCGCGTGCTGCGACTACATGTAGTTCACTTACAGCTAATGATTTCCATTGCTTTGGCCTCGAGCTAAACGTCGGCGACGAATGGCACGATGTCACCGTTCAATATCGCTCGGCATTCCAGCAATTCCGCGCGGTATTGAAATGCACCGCTCCCGGAACCGTGCAAATAGATTTCATCGATAGTGTTGAATCGATTAACCCTGGGCAGGGTGTGGCTGTTTATCGAGGCAATCAATTACTTGGCGGAGGATTTATTGCAACGGTGAGCTCGCAACACTTTTTGCAGGTTTGATGCTTTATAGATCGTTATTCGCTCTGTCGGCCGTAGCTTTTGCACTGTCGTTTCTGCCGCCTAACTCTACTCACGCAGGCAACACTTGGTTCTTGTTCGACCAGTCGCTCAGCGCAGGCGCTAGCCGTCCTTTAAGCGACTACAGCGCGTTGTCGGGTTTCCCATTAGATGAGTGGTGGGCGGCGTCTAGTCATGATAGGGTGCGGGTTTTTCCCACAGAGCAATTCTCAAATTCTAGTGACTTGTCATTAGCTTTAGCCGCCATGTCGCAACTGCTAGTTCCTTCTGACCGGCTGTATGTGGTTAGCGACGGTCGTGCTTTGTCGAAGATAGAGGATGACGTATTGGAAGGGGTTGACGTCGTTCATCTGCAGTCGCCAACCTCCGGTGTGGTTCGTCACATTCAGTGTCCAACTTTTTTTGCTGGACAATCCTCTTTGCAGGTGGATATTTTGTTGCACGACAACTTGGTAATCCCTTTGCAATTTGCTGTTGAAAGCCAGCACGAGATGCTGACTGCCCCACGTTTTGATTTTTTGCAAGAGAATCATCTGCAGTTGACTCTGCGGCCACTCACCAGCAACAAAGACTTTGAATTCGACATTACTCTAAACGGGGAAATCGTTGAGCACTTCGTTGTTGCGCATACTCAGCTGCCACCCCTCAAGTTGTTGACACCACCGGTAAGCGCCCACCAGTTGCAAGAGCTATTGGCTTCTGGCGTTTCTTGCGTCGTCGAATACCCGACGGCCTCGTCAATCGATGCTGTCGCCAAGCAGTACCGCGCGTTCGCTTCGTACCGAGAATCACGGCCTACCGTGATTTGCTTGCTTGATGTCTCCGGAAGCATGGAAGGAGCCGGACTCGACCAGGCTATCCGTGCTTTGCAGGCCATCGGCAAGGATGAAGGGGCAGTCAATATTCAAGTGATACCGTTTAGCTCAACACTGCAGCAACCCGTAACTAATCTCGCAGAATTGGAAAACATCCAGGCTTTCGGAGCCACGGATATCGGCAACGCACTTGAGCAGTTAAGCACTTTAGATTATTCGCCACGACAAATTGTCATCCTTAGTGACGGCCAAAGTAAAGTCCCATCAAGTGGATGGCGTCCACTGGTGCAAAAACTCTTCGCGGAAACACCCATTTCGGTGTTGCCGTGCAGCGCTGATGCTCAGCTTGAATCTTTAGAACAGCTGGGCAGTCTAGTTACTGGTGGCCACTTGCCCGAACGCTTACGCGCTCAGGTCGACCGTGCGGCATTGCGCAATCATTCGGTGGGTCACTTACAGGGTGCAAACTTCTTTGATCTTGCGAAGCAGTTCTTGTTGAAAACGGCACATATCGTTTTCGCTTTAAACCCGCGCAGCAACGCCTTATATTTTGATGAGCAGGGTAACCCGCTAGTGGCGGTAGATATTTATTCTAAGGCACGCTTATTTTCAGTGGCCGGAACTTGTGACTCAGAAGCCTTCCGACAATTGGCAGAAATTGAGAATAGCATGCGCCAGTACAAAAAATTACGGCGCACCAACGATGGTTTGCTCATTTACTCGAGCGTGATTCCTATTGTGAAGCAACACGAATATTTGCGGGAAGTACGATTAGTTGATGCCGCTGCAAGTCAAAACTTGTACATAGCCGACATAGATCCGTCTGAGATCGTAATCGTTGGCGGAGTAGGACTCGATAGAGCGCTTTATCTGCAACCGCGAGTTTCTCTCGAATTCAGCGCCTCGCCGCAGCCATTCGCCGCTTGGTTGGAAAGCCGTTCCTTGGCGAACAAAGAATTTAATATATTGGCATTGTTTTGCGCTCTGTCCCTGTTTTTAGCCGGCTATTTCGTCTATCATCGTAACTGAGATGACCGAGCTTTTCTTCTGTAATGTGTGTCAACAATCTGTGCCGCAGATTAGCCTTGATACTGGTAACGCGGTTCGCCATGGCGACCGAGTGATTTGTCCTGACTGTGCCGACACGTTGGTAATAGCTACTGAGCTAGAACCGAGTAAGAGAGAGTGGTCCATTTCGCCAATTGTGATTGTGTTCTTTACGATAACTTGGGCGGTGTTCGCCTATATGTATGTGGAGCAACAACGATTCTTTGATGCGGTTACCGCATCAAACAAAGAGGCTGTGTCGAATAATAACCGACTCAGCGCAGCGAATGCCGAATTGCAATCTGTACTTGAAAACAAAATAGGGGACTCGGCAACTCGCGCAAAAATAGAGCGTGATAAATTGACTAGTACAATTGAGAATGGTGACAATAAATTGCGCGATGCATTGTCTCGCCAGGCAAATGCTTTGGCAGATCTAGAATCGTTGCCGTCGCAATTCTCAGCAATGGTAAGTAAGTTAAATTTATCACAAGTTGAAATATCAACTATTGCCGATAGTGCTCGCGAAATCCGCGCCGGGCAGCTCGTGTTACGTGACAAAGTTTCAGCTGTAGAGCGGCAGGTGGCTGCTGCACCAGCGCCGATTGACGTTGAAGAATCATCTTTTGACTCGCGCGTGCAAAGTATTCTTCAAGACTTGGAAAGCAGCGATCCTAATACTCGCTTCGCCGCCCTTGAGGATATAGCTGACCATAATGACCCCAACTTGGTGCCGTATGTAGCACCCTTGTTATATGACAGCTACGAGTTCTGTCGCTATCAAGCAGCCACCACTTTGCGTCAATGGTCGGCACTGTCCGCCACGCCGCAGCTGATTGAGGCCCTTGACGACACTTTCGAGTTTGTGCGTAAAGAAGTGAATGCGGCCTTGGAGGCAGTCACCAAAAACAGTGTTGGTTACAACCACAAAGACGACGATGCCGCGCGTGCAGCCTCTCAGCAGGCCTGGCGAGATTGGTGGAAGAACAACGGCTAGTTAGGCTGTTATTATTTACAGAATAGGGTAAAATTCGCAACATGTTAGTTGTCAGACACCTCAGTTCTGGCCTTAACTCACTTTAAAATATGAAAGTAACAGTAGTAGGTGGCGGATTCGTTGGCATGACATGTGCACAGCGCCTAGCCGAACAAGAAGTGGCCGAAAACATCGTCTTGATCGACGTGATTGAAGGCCGTCCACAGGGCATTGCGCTCGACCTTAACCAAGCAGCAGCCGTCGAAGGCTACCAAGCGTTAGTTACGGGCACCAACGATCCAGCCGACACATACGGTTCTGATTTGTTCATCATGACTGCTGGCTTGCCGCGCAAGCCCGGGATGGACCGCTCAGATTTACTTGAAGTTAACGGTAACATCATAAAAACAGTTGCGGCTTACATCAAAGATGGCTCTCCTGATGCCAAGGTAATCGTGGTCTCAAACCCACTCGACACCATGGTGTACCTAATGTCTCAAGCGCTTGGCTTCGAAACTAAGCGCGTGGTTGGCATGGCTGGCGTCCTCGACTCGGCGCGTATGGCATTCTTTATCTCAGAGGCTAACGGTGGCGGTATTAAAGATGTACGCTGTATGGTTCTTGGTGGTCATGGCGACTCCATGGTGCCACTGCCACAGTTCTCAACGATGGACGGAGTCTCTGTGCAGGCTACTTTGCCTAGCGAAGAAATCGATGCTATTAACCACCGCACTCAGCATGGTGGTGCCGAGATAGTTAACTTGTTAAAGACAGGTTCTGCTTTCTATGCTCCCTCTGCGGCTGCTGTAGCAATGGCGAAGTCAATCCTGCGCAACGAGCGTCGCTTGCTGCCTTGTGCTGCTTACCTCGATGGACAGTATGGTCTTGAAGGTATCTACATGGGCGTGCCGTGCGTGCTTGGCGCCGATGGTGTTGAAAGTATCGTCGATCTCGAGCTTGATACGGCGGGTCGCGAAAAACTTGATGCTTCTGCAGCTGCTATTCGTGCCGATATCGAAACGCTTAAAGAAAAGGGCTTATTGTAATTAACGATGCTTGAAAAGCCAGTCGCTCGTACCAAGATACTCGCCACCCTCGGGCCGGCGTGTGCTTCGTTAGCTAAAGTCAAGTCAATGATTCAAGCCGGGGCTACCGCCTTCCGTTTGAACATGAGCCATGGCGCTGACGAAGATCGTCTTGAATATATTGGCTACGTGAAAGCAGCGCGTAAAGAATTGAAACGTTCGGTGGCGATTCTTGTCGACTTGCGTGGTCCACGTATTCGTCTTGGTAAGTTCTCTGGTTTACGCACCTTGGTTAAGGGGGACAAGGTGACTTTAAAGGTCACAAAGAGCAGTACCGATGTAGATGTCTTGCCAATTGACTATAAGAATTTCGCGAAAGACGTGGTCGCTGAGCAGCGGGTGCTTATTCGTGATGGCCGTATTGCGCTTGTTGTAGATAAAGTTATTGACGATAAGACGGTTACGTGTACTGTGCGCCGCGGCGGAGAAATATCTACCAATCAAGGCGTGAATTTGCCTGACACACTAGTCACGGCGCCAGCAATCGCGGCTAGAGATCGTAAAGACATAAAGTTCGCCGTTGAGAATGACTGTGATTGGATTGCTCTGAGTTTTGTGCGTAGTGCCGAAGATGTCGCAGCTGTGCGCCGTGAACTTGCAAAATACGATTTGGCTATACCCGTGATGGCTAAAATAGAGCACCCACTGGCTATCGAGAATCTGAAGGAAATCGTCGCCGCCTCAAATGGGGTAATGGTTGCACGCGGAGACCTGGCTGTTGAGATGGGGCATGAGATTGTGCCAACTCTGCAGAAGCGTATAGTGCGTGAAGCGATAAAGCATGCCATCCCGGTGGTGGTTGCTACTCAGATGCTTGAATCCATGATTGACTCTCAAGAGCCAACTCGTGCTGAGGTTTCTGATGTCGGCAATGCGGTTCTTGATGGCGTCGATGCAGTAATGTTGTCCGGTGAGACTGCTGTGGGGTCTTACCCCATAGAGGCTTGTCGAATCATGCGGCGCATAGCGCGACGCACTGAAGAGTGGCAATTCCATGATAATTGGCGCCTGCGCCCAAGCATTATGCCAACCGCCGGCCTGCCTGAAGACTCGCCAGATATGGCGATAACCAATGCTGCGGTCTTTGCCGCACATAAGTCTGAAGCCGCGCTAATAATAGCATTTACACAGTCGGGCCGTTCTGCTAGACTGTGCAGCTCATTTAGGGCCAGGTTGCCAATTGTGGCCTGCACCATGAATGAACGTTCATTTCACCGGATGTCTCTGTTTTGGGGGGTCTCTCCAGTATGCATACCTAAAGTGTCTCGAATCCGAGACATGAATAAATACGCAGCTAAAGAGCTTTCAGATCATCGCTTCGTCCGTCCCGATCAACTCGTAGTTTCATTGACTGGCAATTTTGCAGTTTCTGGCGCAACCAACACTGTCCGGCTAATTCCTTTCAAGAGATTAGGTCCGGCAACCACATAGTAAAATGCCTAAAGGCCGTAAAACAAAAATCCGTAAGTCGAATGTGAAACGCCGTAAGTATGGCTTTCGCTCTCGCTCCAAGACCGCTGGCGGTCGTGCTGTAATTCGCCGTAAGCGTAATAAGCGCGGCAAATTCGTTAGCCCAGCATAAATCCTAGTTTATAACTAGGCCTTGATGAACGCACGCAATGTGATGTTGTGTGCGTTTAGTATTTGTTTTAGCACTTCTATTTTCTTTTCGCTGAGATTTTTAAGCACGTATATTTTCTCTTTTGCGCTGTAGCCTGCTAGGCCTTTCAAGAAATCAATAAGGTCTTTGGTGATCGAAGGTTCGGCATCTTCTTGTTCGAGCTCAATCAAATCTTGAGAGCCACCGTCAAGTAGCGCTAGCTTCAGCTTATTTCCCACTTTGTCGGTAAGGTTGACTTGCTTGACCGCTTGCTGTAATTTCAATTGAGCTTGCTTGCTAAAGTAGGTTGGTAGTAAAGAGCTGTAGATGGAAGGCTTTGCACTGACGGCAATGGCTACAACTTTAGACTTGTTCTCAGTCATCTTTGAGATTGATGGATGAGACTTTGATGTCGCAGGCTTTGTTGACTTGACGTTATCCAAGAAGTCGTTTTTCGCTACAAAATTGAGGTTGTAAGTAACTTGGTGGTTGTTACGAACAGACTCTGGCTTTGAAGATGCTTCAACAACTTCAATAACTTCGGTATTCAACTCTTGTATGTTGCTGTCGCTAGTGACCCATTCGTTATCTTCAGCGATTTCGGTGGCAAGTCCGACTTCAGGTATAGCTTGGTCCGCGCTTATATCCTGGCCCATTGGTGTAAAGCTCGAAAATGTAACGGCTTGGGAAGTTAGCATTGTCGGGTAATTGATAGTTTTTGCCGGCTGCTGAACAGCTATGTTGCCCTCGGCCCTAGGCACCTGTGGCGTAATTTCGAGTATTGAACTACACAGCATTTCGCCGGCGAATGAAAAGATGAGTAATACTACAGCGATGCACACTAGGACGAAGTTCGGACGTTGAGTTGTATTCATGTATATATGTGACTGTTCCATTCGGGTCGCTGTTCCGAAAATTAGGCATAAATCTGAACAATTTCGAAGTCGCAGAAGTATCCTATTGCCTTCATTTCCCTGAATTAACCAATGAAAGTTCACGAATACCAAGGAAAAGAAGTCCTAGAGCGCTACGGCGTACGCACACAGCGAGGAATTCTTGCTACCACACCAGAAGAAGCGCAAGCTGCTTTTGAACAACTGGCTTCACAGGGGCATGAATTAGCCGTAGTTAAAGCTCAAATCCATGCAGGTGGGCGTGGCAAAGGCGGCGGTGTCAAGCTTGTTAAGAGTGCCGAAGAAACCCGCGAAGTTGCCGCAACCATGCTTGGCATGATGCTTAAGACGCATCAAACTGCACCAGAAGGGCAGAAAGTACGCAAGCTGTTTGTCTGTGAGGGCTTAGACCTCGCGCGCGAGCTTTACGTCGGCATCGCTCTCGACCGTGCTTTAGGCCTGCCAGTGTTAATGGCATCGGCTGAAGGTGGCGTCGAAATCGAAACAATTGCCGAAGAGCGTCCTGAAGCTCTGTTGCGTTTGCCAATTATTCCAGATACCGGTCTCACGAGTGAGCAAGCTGCCGAGGCAGCCGATTTCTTGGGCCTCGTCGGCGATTTGAAGACCAACGCGATCGATTTTTTGATTTCACTCGCCAAGGCTTATATCGAGCTTGACTGCGAAATCGCCGAAATTAATCCATTGGCCATCACCGAAGACAATCAGGTTGTCGCACTTGACGCTAAAATCAACTTCGATGCTAACGCACTTTATCGCCATCCAGATATCGCCGCGATGCAAGACATTCACGAAGAGGACGCTCGCGAAGTAGAGGCTGCCACGTTTGGCTTGAACTACATCACGCTTGACGGCTCAATTGGCTGCATGGTGAATGGCGCGGGCCTAGCGATGGCAACCATGGATACTATTCAGCTGCACGGTGGCTCAGCAGCCAACTTCTTAGATGTGGGTGGTTCGGCAACCGAAGAGGCTATCACCGAGGCTTTTCGTATCATCCTTAGTGATGAACACGTGAAGGGTATTCTTGTTAATATCTTTGGCGGCATCATGAAGTGTGATGTTATTGCGCGTGGCGTGATTGCAGCAGCGAAGAATGTCGATTTGACTATTCCATTGGTCGTGCGTCTCGAAGGCACTAATGTCGAGCGAGGTCGCGAACTGCTCAATGGTAGTGGCCTCGATTTGATATCGGCCGATTCACTCGATCACGGCGCAAAGTTAATTTGTGAGGCTGTTAAGTAACAGGTAAAAACATGGCTATTTTCATCAAAGAAGACACTAAAGTAATTTGTCAGGGTTTTACTGGCAAGAATGGTACTTTTCACTCCGAGCAAGCAATTGCTTATGGCACGAACATGGTTGGCGGTGTGACTCCGAAGAAGGGTGGTCAAACACACCTTGAGTTGCCTGTTTTTAATAAAGTTGCGGAGGCGAAAGCTGCCGTTGGCGCTGACGCAAGTGTGATTTATGTTCCCGCGCCTTATGCAGCTGCGTCTGTAATCGAGGCCATTGAAGCCGAGGTCGAGCTAATCGTTTGTATCACCGAAGGCATTCCGGTAATGGACATGGTGCGCGTTAAAGCGGCACTGAAGGGTTCAAAGTCGCGTTTGGTTGGCCCGAACTGCCCTGGGGTTATTACACCGGGCAATGATGGGAGCGGCTGCAAAATAGGCATTATGCCGGCTTACATCCATAATCCTGGCACTGTCGGCATTTTGTCACGGTCAGGAACACTTACTTACGAGGCCGTTTGGCAAGTCACCCAAGAAGGTCTTGGGCAGTCGACTTGTGTAGGCATCGGTGGAGATCCAATCCCTGGTACCAATTTCATTGACGTATTACGTGCTTTCCAAGACGACCCCGAAACCGATTCCATCATCATGATCGGAGAAATCGGCGGCACTGCTGAGGAAGAAGCTGCTGAATTCATTCAGTCAGAGGTCACTAAGCCAGTTGTCGGTTTTATCGCTGGTCAGACAGCTCCCCCTGGCAAGCGTATGGGCCATGCTGGCGCGATTATCTCTGGCGGAAGCGGAACTGCTGAGTCAAAGATTAAAGCACTCGAAGCAGCGGGCGTGCGCGTAGCACCGACTCCTTCCGACTTGGGTTCAACTTTAACAGCATTGCGTGCCGAATAGTTTTTCATACCGTCATCCTGATACTGGTGAATGGGCACACAATATGTCCTCCAATATCGAAGACGACGTTTGTAAAACATATATCGATCCCATATGGGACAAACTCTTAGCAAAGGGCTTGTCTCATATTCGCGTTTTGGAGGTCGGGTTTGGGCGCGGATATAACTGCGCAGAACTTATTAAACGTTGCGAGGGCAATCCTGCCGTCAACCTTGAGTTGATCGGTCTTGAGCCGCACCCTGAAATCTTACAGCCGTGGCCACCACGACCAGATGGATGGATCGCGCCGTGGTGGGGCGAGATGAGGGATAGATATTCTGATGCAGATAGAGGCTGGTCCTTAGAAATTCGCCCGCTTTCGGCACAGCATCCTGAGGCCTTCGCTGGCGAAGCTATTGACGCTTTCATCATTGATTTGTTCTCCATGAAACGTCACGCAACACATTGGGAGCAGCCATTCATCGCCAACATGAGCGCGTCGGCGGCTAAAGGCGCTATATTGTCCAGCTACGCCTGCGCTAGAAGCTTTAGAGATGCATTAAGCGCGCACGGATGGCGCCCTCAGGTACTGCGGCGTGAAGGTTGGCGAGATACTCTTGTGGCCATTTTCTGTGGTTAATTTATGCGGATATTTATATACTATATTAAGTCATGAAACTACGCCCATCACATTTCGTCGTTGCTCTCACCTTAGCTTTGTTGCTTCCTAGTTGCACGATGCCAGGTGGTTTTGAATTGGCAATTATTGCCTTGGTCGTGTTGCTGATGTTTGGTGGTGCAAAACTGCCGAAATTGATGAGAGGAATGGGCTCGGGTATTACCGAATTCAAGAAAGGTCTTAAAGACGGCGACACTAACGATGGTGACGACGACACTGCTGCCGATGACAGCAAAAGCAAGAGCGACGAAGACTAATGAGCGCGTTGCAATCCGTGCGGCACACAACGTGGGGCGGATTACTCTTGGCAGGAGGTCAGTCGCGCCGAATGCATGCCGACAAATCTCAGCTGCGTAGCGACAAGTTGGCCTC
>CAWWAN010000044.1:0-11441 GCA_963934925.1 uncultured bacterium
GGCGATAGATAAAATCATATTAATCATTACACAGGTTCATTACTTCAGCAACTAAGGCGTCGATGCTGACGGACAGTTGCGCGATATTTTCAGCCAGCATGTAGGCGGGAGTAGAAACTATTTTGTTGCGAGTATCGACATGCACTTGCGAGTATTCGCAATCGATGGCTTTAACGCCCATGTCGCGCAATGCAGCATGCGTGTCGGGACAGTTCCCCGCAGTTAGCTCTATCACTGCGTGATGATTTCGCAACGCACTTGCGGCAATCGCAGGAGCGATGCAGATGAAACCCAATACTTTGCCATCATCTAAGAAATTACAAATGATGCTTTTAACTTGAGGATGGGCGACGGCGTCTGCTCCGGCGACAGCGAAGTCGCACAAATTCTTTGCTGCGCCAAAACCACCGGGGAAAATGATCGCGTCGTAATCAGCGGCGAAGATATCGGCCAATGGCACAATCTCGCCACGCGCAATGCGCGCCGCTTCTTGCAATATGTTGCGCGATTCGCCTTCGATGATTTCGCCGGTCAAGTGATTCACCACATGCATTTGCTCGACATCTGGAGCGCAACATTGCACCGTAGCTCCGGCACGTTGCAATGACAACAATGTCAAAACAGACTCGTGGATTTCGGAGCCATCCTGGACACCACACCCCGACAAACAAACTGCTACTTTTACCATTCCTTTATCATTCGTTGATGGGTTCAAGTACAACATCGCCGGCAACATGCGCCTGACAAGCCAAACGTACCCCCTCACCGCAATCGAAGGCTTCGAGGATAGCCTCTTCACTTCTTGACGCTTCGGCCAATTTGCCGTCGACAACTTTGACAGTACAAATGCCACACTTACCCGATTGGCAACCGAACGGTATGGGCAAATCGTGGTCGTAGCAAACTTCAAGTAAACTACCGTCGCCCTCTGCGACTTTAGTTTCGGTGGTTGATATAACTGTAATTTTAGACATTAGTGTTAGGGGCAATTATTTGTTGGACGGTGTCGATGATTGTTTCGCAATCGGTAGCATCGAAACCACTAAACCATTTGTCCGCCGGCATCAAGACCGCATGTGGCCCTTGGTGGCAGGGGCCGAGGCATGAACTTGAAGCAACGCGTAGTTCTGGTTTTAGGCCACGCGCTTTGGCGGCATCACGCAGCGATTTGCACAATTCTGACGAACCATGGGAGGTTTCGCACGACTCGCGCTTATCTGCACCGCGCGCATTGGTGCATACGAACAAAATGTTATTGGGCTTGGTCATGATCGGCGAAACGTTGTTGGTAGTCTAGTATTTGTTCGACATAGGACAAAGGAGTTTTTGATTGACCGCGCATCGAATCAATATAAAGCTCGGCGCTGCCTGCTTTTTTTATGTTACGAGAGACACGCGCGGCGCCCAATCTATACGACAACAAGCCAAGAGTGATTGATCCATCCCAGCGGCGAATCATTTGCGCTAAGTAGAAGCCTCCCATTCGCAAATTATCATCAGGCGAATAAGGCGGACCACTTATTTTCATTTTTCGCGCGACCTCGGCAGCAGTGCTTGGCAGCAACTGGCAGTACCCTCCTGCTTCGACTGATGACAAGGCATCGGCTTGACCACGTGATTCGGCGTAAATCAACCCCGCTAACAGGTACGGATCGACCTCGCTTTCAGAGGCAGCCACTTTAATTTGTGGCAGCAAATCGGTAACGCGCTGGAAACCTGCGCCCCAAAGGGATGACGCGACTAATGCGCCAAGCACTATTCCTCCTATGAGGAAGTTTCGGCTGCTGACAAAAGAATGTTTAGTCAAGATTATCTAACCAATCTTGCCACGGCTGAGCACGGCGTAATAATTCTGCATCAGGAGTACCGTCGAGGATTGCTTGTGCATCGACACCCGTAAGGCTAAACAGGAAGTAAGCGCAAAGAGCACGCAAACGTCCTGGTCCTGACCGTAATCCATTTAGCAATTGCTCGACTGAAGTCTTAGTTGCACAACGTAAAGGGTCGTCAAAGAATTCGTCGAGTTCGAACCCTGAAGCAATTAAACCGCTGCGTAACCAATTACGTGGTAGCTCAGAAGAGTTAGCTTCCCACCAGGCGCTGTACACGCCCGCTGGCAAAAGTTGGCGGCGGTTATCTGAACCCGTTGCAGAGACTAACGCATTGAGAATTTCCTTAGAACGCGGTTGCTCCGCCAGCAGTCGCATTAGTGATGGTGCTGCCGCCGGCTCGCCAGCAAGGCCGGCAATGATTGCTGCGCGATGCGACAACTCGGCATTGGAAAAATCTAAGACGTAAGGGCGGAGCACCAAGCGGCAAGAGGCTGCACCGCGCAGAAATAAAGCATTCTGAAAGCCACTCTCGAGAGGCGTACCCGCAAAGTCAGCGAACAGCTCGCTTAACACGGCTGTAGCTTCTTCGCCGTCGATTTTTGCTATCGCCTCGACGCTTTCAGCACGCACCGCTGCTGAAAAGTCTCGAGAAGTTTCAGTCAGCAATGAAAGCGAACTCACGTCGCCGATTGCACCTATTGTTCTGAGCGCTGTTGAGCGTGTTGTATCGTCATATTCAGCGCCGACAAAAGTATTGACGGCCGGTAAAGAGCTGACTGCACGCAGCTCACCTAGAGCATGTAAAGCTGCATGCACAACATTCATGGAATCATCGCCAAGAGCGGTTTCGATGGTAGAAGCCGCAGTAACCCCGCGGCTATTTAAAGCACTGACCGCTGACAAGCGCACCAGCTCTCGCGCGTCACTCAATGCCAAATGAAGTTGCTCTAAAGGGTATCGGCTTAACACCATTTCACAACTCGTATCACGAAGGCCCTCTTGTTGGCTCAGGGCAGCATCTATGGCAGTCGCAAATAGCGCCGGTGATGTGTCGATAAGAGCTAGCTTGATACAAGTATTAGCTACATCAAAATTTGCAGCGCGTTCTTGAGCAATGGCATATAACTCGACAGACATGGATGGCGTCCAGAGTTGTTGGCGCTGTGGTAGCTGCGACAGCTCTGCGAGCCAGGCAAATAACGCGGTGTCGTCGAGAGTCCCCATGCGACCGGCGGACAGATCTAACAACAATTGCCCGCGGCTAGTTGGATCAAGTAATGAACTGTCAAACTCGTCGAGGTGCTGCATGATGAATGCAAGCCCGTCGGCGCCTGAGCTAGCTAGTGTTTGCCAACCCGTATCGGCATATATTTCGTCGAAGTCCGCTACTAGTTGACTAAGCCAAGGTTCTCCAGCTGAACCGCGAAAGCGCAATACTTTGCGTTGTTCTCCGAGATTGACCTCGAGGGTCAAGTTGAGCGGAGCTGTTCCTAGGCCGAGATCGCCAGGGTGAATGGTTGCTTTTAGAATGGAGTAGTCGTTGAGCATAGCAAACACTTGCGACTGCCCTGCGCTGCCAATCATTCGATTGCCAGAAACGAATGGCGCAGAGTTACCGCAAAGAACTTTGGTGTCGCCATTCGCATGGATAATTGAGACCCGTAAGCGTGGCAAGTCAAGCGGCGCGATATTGATGCGCCCGCGAACTAATTTAAGGTCTTTTTTATTAGCCTCGAACCATTTAACCCACGCGCTTGCTGGCTCGCCGAGCATGGATTCACCGGTCACCCGGCGCAAGCTACCTTGAGCCAAGTTTGAGAAGCGTGCGTATTGCGGGTAAAAATCGATACCGCCTACAGCGCGCACTAAATTGTAAACTAACTGTTCTTCGAGACCGCTTAGCGACTCAAGTAATTGTGAGCGGAACAACTGTTCAGCAAGACCCGCTGAGGCAATCGCGGAGATGAAGATGTCTTTACGTTGAGACATCTCGCGCATACGAGTTTCAAGGCTTGCGTCGAGCACAGATTCGCTACGATTTTCTTGAGCTTGTAATAAGCCAAATAATAAATAACTTGCTTCAATATCGTTATTAGCGGCAACGAACTCTTGGCGCAAAGCTGATATTTCTATTTCACTCGCATCGCCGACTAAAGCGATGACTGCCTGCAGAGCCACACCAACGGATGCGTCGTTTAGTGCTTTACGTAATGCTTGTCGTGCTTCAGATTTATTGGAATACAAAGTGAGTAAACGCGCAGCGCGCAAACGCAAATCGGAGTCACGACCGAATTCGATGAACTGAATGAACTTGGGCAGATATTCGTCTTGTAATGATTCGCCAAGGCGAGACTCAATGAGCGTGCGCACTTGCCGACGTGGATGGTCAAGTAAACTAGCGGCAAGCGGTGGTAGGTTTCCGCCCTGCAAGCTGGTGGCGGAATAGAGGCACTTAGAAACGGCGTCGATGTTAGAGGCAACCGAAGCGGCATTAATCAACTGCTCGGCATCGGCGAGTTGGCCGACCCACTCGAGAATTTCAGCGGCTAGCTCTACGGAACGGGCATGGTCGGAAAACAACGCCTTCAATGCAGTGGTACGTGAACTCAAGCCAAAGCTGCGCAACTTCTCGAGATAACGTGCGTAATCACCCTTGGTGATTTTTCCCTCGGCCTCGAAATCGTTGAATAAGGTCTCTACCTTATTGGTGGGATTAGCAAAGAATACGGCTACCTGTTGACCAGCGGCGTCCTCTACTGGGCCGGTGACCACTGGTTCTGCTTCAACGGGAACAGGCTTAGGAGCTGGCGGTAAATCGAGCTGCGCGGAGGCCATAGCTGACCAGGCACACAACACGATGACGGTTAAAATTGAGCGTAAAAACATTGGGGACGCACCCGCTCATTGCGGGAGGCCTATTTTAGCGTTTTTATTGGTCTTGGTTACCATCAATCTCGGCTATCAACTGCACTAAATCAGCGTCTTCAACCGGATTGAAGCTCTGGAATCCGCCGTGACCGGATTGTTGCGTGCCTAGCATAGCTCCTGGCCCACGCTGATTAAGATCGGCAGCCGCTACTTCAAAGCCGTTATCGCAGTCTTCAAGGACCTCCAAACGTTCAAAGGATTCGTCACTATCACAGAATAATTGGCAGTAAGCCGTAACGGCGTTTTCGCCACGCGCGAGGCGGCCGCGAAGTTGGTGTAGCGAGGAGAGGCCGAGGCGCTGGGCATCGAATACCAAGAGGTGCTGGACGTTGGGGATATCGATGCCGACTTCGACGATGGTAGTGCCAAAGAGTATTTGCGTTTTCCCATTACGGAAATCATCCACGGCCGCTTGCACTTGCGACGAGTCCAGGCGTCCATGCACTAACGACGATTTGAATTGTTTGAAAAGGCCGCCCATCAAATACTCGTGCCACGACAACAATCCGTCTTCGCCGTCGATACGCGGCACCACTATTAACATCTGCTGCCCCTTGTTCAACATCGGTAACAACTTTTCACACTGCTCTTCGATTTGCGTATCGTTAAAAACTTTAGTCTCTATTTTAGCATTCGCTCCAGCGCGTTTTTCGAGTACGCACGGCCGGAGTGAACCGTAATACGACCACGCTAAAGTACGCGGGATGGGGGTTGCTGTCATCGTTAAAACGTGTGGATGCACCCCTTTTGCTATCAATGACGCTTTTTGTTTTACTCCGAAACGTTGCTGCTCGTCGAACACTACCAGGCGCAAATCGTTGAATTTTATTTTATTATTGAGTAATGCGTGGGTGCCAATGGCAATATGACCATCAGAATGATTCAATGTTACTGTAGTGTTAGTACCAGCTAGCCATTTACTAAAAGTGAGGTAGTGCTGGTGCACCAATATTTCGGTAGGCGCCAATATCACCACTTGCCCGCCAGCCGCCACCACTATCATTGCTAATACAAATGCCACTGCCGTTTTGCCGCTACCGACTTCGCCATGCAATAAGCGCTGCATACATTTTCCACTCGCCAAATCATCGCGCAATGCTCCGACCACTTGCAACTGCTCGGCGTTCAAATTGAACGGCAACAAATCTAAAATGCGCTGCCAGGTCTCGGGAGCGCACACCAAAGGCTCGCACTCCTGCTGATATTTATCGCGATTAATATTCAATGCATATAATTCACCCAGTGCCAAGCGCCGCCGCCCGAGTTCGACTTCATCCAAGGTTCGCGGAGCATGAATCATGCGTACAGCCTCGGCTAACATTGGGACTCGCGCACCGTCAATGAGCTCATCAGGCAGTCGCTCAACTAAGCCCTCAGCAAACTCAAGGCTCTTTGCCACCGACTGCGCTACAAACTTGGACGGCAAACCTTCACCCTTGCGATATATCGGACGTGGCAACTGTTGACCTTGCATGTCGTCAAAGCTGATAACCTCAGCAGAGGTCAGCTGCCATCCATTCTTTTCGGCCAAAATTCCCTCGAACGCAATTTCTTCGCCTTCGACAAATTGCTTAATGCGAAACGCCTGATTGAAGAAACCAACGCAGAGTTTTTTGTCTCCCATTTTTATGCGTACATTTAGCACATTGCGCTTATAACCCATACGAAAAATGCTGACGGAATAGATTTCTCCACTGACTTTGAGCCATTTTCCGGTTATTTCCGCGAGATCTTGGTCTTTGAAGATAATCGCTGGTGGCTGATAGCGCCGCGGTAACAGCTTTAAAAGCCCCTCAATATCGCTTACCCCAAATGCGATTTTGTATTTTTCTGCCTTAGCTGAACCTATTCCTCTCAAAACAGTCAGCGGCTGACTGAGATCTGCTGCGGACTGCTGTTGAGACGTCATCTAAATAATTTAATAAAAAGGTGTAACGGATGCCACCCTTGCGCGTAATTATTAGTAAGTCGCTTGTCGTTCGGGGGGATGACAACGACCACAGCTCTAATGTATTCCTGAGTTATGGGGTAAAGAGGTGCAATTTCGGTTGCACCTCTTTGTTTTTTTAGACTTAATACTCGTTTTAGCGCAGATACACTACCGCTATGAATTTTGAGTCCACTTACGGTCCATGGGCCATTGTCACAGGGGCCTCTGCAGGCCTCGGAGAGCATTACACCCGCCAATTAGCTGAGCGTGGGCTGAATATACTTATTGTGGCGCGCCGCTTAGATCGACTTTCGGAGCTAGCTAGTGAGTTAATGAGCAATCATCAGGTTGAAATCGAATGCTTGGCGCTTGATTTAACAGCGACGGATGCGATTGAGTCGTTACTTGGGGCTTGCCAGGATAAAGACATCGGGTTACTAGTCAACAATGCTGGCTTTGGCATAAAGAAAGCCTTTGCTGAAAATGAATATTCGGCGCTGCGTGATATGGTGCGATTAAATTGCGAAATACCGGTATTGCTCACTCACGCATTACTCGATAAATTAAAAAATCGAGACACGGCTGGCATCATCAATCTTGCGAGTGTGGCTGGATTCCAACCTACTCCATTCATGAGCGTTTACGGTGCGACTAAAGCCTTCGATTTGCTATTTAGCGAAGCACTCAGCAGTGAACTTGATGGCAGCGGTATCGATGTACTGGCCGTTTGCCCTGGCAGTACCGATACTGAATTTCATGCGGTGGCGGGTTCAGAATCGTCTTTCCCCAAACTAGATGACCCACGGCTAGTGGTTTTGAAAAGTTTAAATTGCTTAGGCAAGCGCGCTGTTTATATACATGGCTTCAAACACCGCTTGTTAATCTTTCTTAGTCGCTTGACGCCGCGTTTTTTGGTGACGCGCACTGCGCACCTGATGCTAAAGAAGTAGAGTCGTCGCGTATGTGTTCTGCGCCCCTATCGCGCGCCAAATTTATTTGCTTGATACGCTCAGCGAAACTCGCTTTTTGTTCTGGAGTCGTTTGTGAAAAACAATGCGGGCAGCTCACCCCATCTTGAAACTCAGAGCTTTCTCGATCTTGCTCGTTGATTGGGTTGCGGCACGCCCAACATAAAGTGAATGTTCCTTCTTTAAGACCGTGTGTTACAGAAACTCTTTGGTCGAAAACAAAGCATTCGCCTTCCCATTCCGATTCTGCTTCAGGGACGGTTTCTAGATACTTCAGGATGCCTCCCTTGAGATGGAAGACTTCGTTAATCCCTTCATTCTTCAAGAAAGCAGTCGACTTTTCACAGCGAATACCTCCGGTGCAAAACATGGCTACCTTAGGCTGGTCGCGAGTTTTCATTTCTTCACGTAGCCAATCGGGGAATGCCCGGAAGCTTTGGAGACCCGGGTTTTTTGCGCCCTTAAAGGTGCCTATCGCGACTTCATAGTCGTTGCGAGTATCAATGACCAGAACGTCGGGATCTTGCATTAAAGCGTTCCAGTCATGCGGATCTACGTAGGTTCCGACGACCTGTTTCGGATCGAGTCCTTCGACGCCCATCGAAACAATCTCTTTTTTCAGACGCACCTTAATACGATGAAAAGGCGACGTTTGGGAAGCAGCAAATTTCACTTCTATTCCTGCAAAGCGCGCGTCACTTTTTATAAAGTTAAGGACGGTATCAATGCTGTCGGGATGTCCAGCAATCGTGCCATTGATACCCTCGGATGCCAGCAATATAGTGCCGTTAACTCCATTAGTTCTGCATACCTCTAATATCCGATCACGAAGTATATCGGTATCAGCGATGCTGACAAATTTATAAAGCGCTGCGACTAGGAATTGGGGCATTAATGCGGTGTGTAGATTCTGAGTGCTGTCATTTTATCTCAGCTTGTTCAAACCGTAATACCTCTAGCCCAACCAATTTAGCAGCCGTTCTGCTACAAATTTCCGCGCATCGCACGCTTCTTCTGAGCAATCGCATCTTCGAGCATATCCGCCACTGCCGGGTAATCGTAATACGTCAGCCCCGCCTCGAAGTCGGCAATTGCCGCGTCGTAGTTTTTCATCTCGAGATGAATGGAGCCGCGTTCCGTGAAATTAATAATCTGGCTCATCGGATCTTTCTTCTGCGCTAAGATTAAAGTGTAGGCTTCAATAGCACGTGCGTAATCACCTGTTTCGAAAGCCGCCGCCGCTTCGGCCTGCAACTCGCTGACGGATTCGGGCAACGGTTTTACCGCCTCACCAGTACCTCTGAACGTTACCGTAACGCATTTCTTCTTCGCCAAGTAAGTCTTACAGACCCGCGCCAAATCATCAGAGGTCACCGCCATCACAGCATCGTGGTAACCCGCTAACACTTCCGTCAAATCATGCGCGGCGTACCAAGACAGAGTACCCGCCAATGCAAAGTAAGGACGCGACCGCATAGGCTGCGAAGTGTACACATCGGAAAGCAGCCCTTTCACTTCGGTCATGACAGAAGCGTCTGCCTCACCCAACTTATACGACGTCAGCATGCGCGAGACCTCTTTAGCAATCACACCTGCGTCATGGTCGCCCACGGACCAACTCATCTTGAATAATTCTTGTTCGATGCGTCCGCCAGTGGACACGTTGACGATGACTCCTGATTTAATTTCATCGCGCTGTAACATCGCAGCCAACACATCAAGTGCGGCGCGGTCAGCATGCTGGATATTTGGAGTCAACCAACAGCGCACCACTCTGTCGCGCGGCAACTGCGATTTAATTACTACGGTACGTGACGCAGTCACTCCGGGTTCAAAATAATGATTATTTGTCACCGCCTGCGATTCTAATTTACCGAAAGATTCTTCAGCCATGTCCAAAACCGCCGCCGGTTTATGAGGGCCCACAATTACAATCGCCGTACGATTAGGATGATAGTAAGCATCGTAAAAAAACTTCACTTGCGCGACGCTCAAACCTGGCGCTTTAGTATGCCCGCCTGCATCGCGCAAACCATGGCGATAAGGATGCGATTTGTAAACCGCGTTCTCAAGTTGCTGCGCGCGTCCGTCGCTTGGTTGATAGGCATGCTCCTCTTCGACATTGAGTCGATGCCGCTCGTTCAAGACGGACTCGCTTTCTAGCGTGAGGCCACGCAAACGATCCGCTTCCATATTTAGCACCTCCGACAAATGTTCCGAAGCGAAATCATGGTCGTAATACATGGTGTAGTCATCGCGCGTAAATGCGTTCGACTCACCGCCCCATCCGACAATAGTTTTCTCGTGGATGTCGGTGCCTGTAGTAGCAGTACCGGCGAACATCGCGTGCTCGGTTAAATGGGCGAGACCGGTGGTGCCTGCTGTTTCGTCGCGAGTACCGGCGGCGATTGCCATAAATACCGAAGTGGTTTCGCCAGGGTCTTCAATAGCGTAAACCCGTAAACCGTTGTCGAGAATTCGGTACTCGAAAATATGTTCGCCAACAGTGAGTTGTTGCTGGGCGGAACTAAAAGCTAGTATCAGGGTGACTGCAATTACCATGTCGGCAATTATAGTTTCTGCTACTTATTATTTTGACAGTGAGCGTCATGAAACTCATGTACATTTTCACGAATATCTTTTTCTAGCCTTGGGTCATGCATGCGCTCGCACAATTCTTTTTCGATAGCTTTTAGCTCAGGCTGAGCTGACTCACTAAAGTGCTTAAGTAAGTCAGTATATAAATTCAGGAGTCCGGTCAAATAATAGTCCGTGTAACCACCACCGAGCTCGCGCCGATGCTGCAAAGCAAGCCGATTAAGGCGCATTCCGTCGGCGTGATTGCCAAGGAGCATATGGGCCTGTCCCTGGCCACTGTAAGCGAAGCTCATCTCGGGATGAAGCGACAATCCCGCATTCTTAAAATCTTGTTCTGATTGTTCATGGTAATTAATATTTTCAAGAACGTCATTAAAACGCGCGTAAGCGCTTGCTGTGTTTCCAGTATTTACTGGCAATAACCAGCGCTCTATATCTGTTCTATTTCGTAACTCGCCATCAATTTCTTTCAGCACCTTTAATGCTTGATGATGTGATTCGGCGTCTGGCAATGCCAGCAGAATAGACGCATAACGGTTTTTTGCGAAAAGAATGATGTAATCCTGCTTTGCATCACCCGTCGGGTATGTGCGCTGCATAATTGGCGACACCAAGGCCAAAGCGTCTTTGTACGCTTCCTGGGCCGCATCCCGGTCAACCATACGGTGCGCTTTTTCACGAGTGCACCACGCGAGATTAATCTTGGCTAAATCATTGTCTACAAAATTTAGGCTCACAGAAAAGGCGACGGCTGCACTACTGAAGGCATCTAATTGCATATAGTGAGCTCCGAGCGAATAATACAACTCGCCTCGCAATGCATCGCTTAGATTCTTAGAAATATCAAGAGTGTCTTGGAGCTCCTCGAGACTAGCGGACTGTGACTGGAGATTTACAACGGGCTGCAGTGGGTCAAGCGCATGCAATAAACTGCTAAAGGCGTGCAAAATATGTTGCGTTTGTTGACGACTCATGCGTTCTTGGTAAGCAATGTATGTCATCAAGCCCGCCACGATTATCAAAGATGATAATAAAGCAGTCGGCCAAGGATAGCGCTTTACCCAGCGACGTGCTTTTTGCTGCGGCGTCTCAGCCGAGACCCAAACCTTTTCGTTGCTTAGGTAGCGAGCAATATCGGAATGCAAAGATGCTGCCTCAGCATAGCGCTCGCTAGGACTATATTTT
>CAWWAN010000045.1:0-11416 GCA_963934925.1 uncultured bacterium
TCACATGACGGTCTAAGCATTGCACGCTCGCATTAAGCTTGCCGCCATCAAACCACTTAGCGAAAGGCTCTTCCCATTGCAAAACGCTATCCCACTTCTTGTCCCAAGTTAATTTTTCGGCCCACGTCGCCCACCAGCCTTGCCAGTCGGTATGCGCTTCATCAACAACCTCTTGCGAGTTGATGTTTGCCTGCGCGCTAAACTCAGAACTAGGCGGAAAGTGACGACTCTCATTTAAGAGGGTTTCGATTGTATTAGACTTAGGATCAGACATCGTTATTTATTAGGAAGACCACGCGTAGACGAGCGAACGAACTGCGCAATTTCAACGACAGAATCATAATCGCTTTGCGCCAATCCCTCAGCAACGCTATCGCGATTTATTTCGTTCACAAATAACTTGCTCAATGCACTGCGGACAGCATCTCGTTCGTCGCTTTCGAAGCCATTGCGTTGCAGTCCAATTTTGTTAGTGCCACGCCAACGTAAGGGATGAGCGCCAGTAACAATCGAAAACGGTGGTACGTCACGCGTCACCATGCATGAGCCTGCGACCATCGTTAAGCGTCCAACTTTACAGAACTGGTGGACGGCCGATTGCCCAGACAAAATCACGCGCTCGCCAATATGCGCATGCCCGCCGACTGCGGAATTGTTCACCAGCACCGCGTAGTCGTCAACGCGTGCGTTGTGTCCGACGTGACTGCCGGCCATCATGCGTACGTTATCGCCGATAACGGTTTCGCCCTCGCCAGTTGCGCGGTGGATGGTGACGTGTTCGTGAATCTGGCAGTTGCCGCCAACGACGACTCGCGTTGCTTCACCATCATAGTCGTCGTCTTGCGGCTCGCCACCGATTACCGCACCGCTACGAATGGTGCAGTTCTTGCCGATGGTGGTGTGACCGAGCAGGTGCACATGCGGACCAAGCGTGCAGCCATTACCGAGAGAAACCGACGGTTCGACAACGCAGTACGGACCAATTTCGCAGCCTTCGCCGATAGTAGCACCGGGCATGACTACGGCCGTGGGATGAATTGCGGTTTCTAGAGGAGCAGGACTCATGGCTTTATTGTATCGCGGTAATTAATGTGATGGTTGAACCTAAAGCACAAAGCTGACATAATCACCGCGATGGTCATAGCTCTACTTGTATCTTTTTTTGCGGCTCAACAGTCAGTCGTCGCCGTCCCGCAACAGCAGTCACGTGGCCTGCACGGCTACATTGGATATTCTGCCTCACGGCCCGCAGAGGTCAGCGCTTACGGTATGGGCATGGGGTTTTACTCCGCGGCTTGGTCGTTAATCGACCAGCCATTAAGAGATTTTCAAATCGGCTTGGCTAGTGGCTGGATATCTCCGGACAACCGCGATAACAAAGATTACCCACTTGCTCCAGAAGGGACTTTGGCGCGAACATGGAGTGAACGCGGCCCAACCTACAGTAGTGTTTTTCAAACAGTAGAAGGTGGCCTTGGCTATTGGCGGGGCAACCGTTTTCGCTACGGACCGCCGAAGTTCAGCATGAATGCAACGCCACAGTGCTATGACTACGAAGTCGGTTCACCGGGATGGTCGTTTTTCTATGATACGGATGCCTTGCCCGATAACCGTCTCGGCATTGCACAGTTGAGTAATCGCTTGTTAATTCCGCCTGACGCTTTGCCTTTCTCGGGTAAGCCACAAGGTAAGTTTTTTGGTTATACCTATATGGCCTTGCCGTTTACTTCTCCGGTGCCAAGTGTGGATGGAAAAGCTCCCACGGGTGATCATGCTTGGACATGTTTCATTAGTACAGCAAACTTTAAAGGACCGATTGCCTATTACATTCCTGAAACATGGAGCAAAATTGCCGACGTGTTCGACGAACCCTTTTTGCACAATCGTGGACTTGATTCACGGCTCGGATTAATGGGTGGTGGTGCAATGGAAATCAACACTGTGCCGCAGCTTGTCGCGCAGGATAGCGAGGGCGCCGTCTATTCAAAAATACCCAAACTAAGTTTCCCGGTGGACGACTCCGGACGCGTGGTCCTGGTACAAGATGTCACTTACTATTCCAAGGAGGCGCTCTATGACTCCTTTATCGCGTGGCGCAATGGCGACGTTATCCCTAGTGGTAGCTTTGATATGCAAGGTGCCTTTGTTGCTAAGCTAAGTACAGGTACGCCAAAGTTTTCGCAGGATGATCTGCCCCTGGTCGGCGTCGCGCATACTTTTGATACCAAGGTTTTCGCCAACAACACCTGGGGTTTAGTTTGGAAAGAATCTGATAACGCACCGCTTGGGCAGTTCCCACAGTATTACAAACACCAAGATGGGAAGCGTGTCGCAGTTGCGATTAAGGACGTTCCTCTGTCGACAGGCTTAGTGAAGGCCAAATTCGCAAACGCGGAGCCTGGCGAGGCTTTTACTTCACCAGTTGGCGGGGCTTGGTCTCGTCCGCACTCGGCTAAAAAGGTTTATACCGCAGTACTTGGCGATGGCTCGCAGGTTAGTTACGTTTGGTTTCGCTTTGTCGATCAGCCATCGTTTCAGCAGTACTCTTTTAGTGAGCAAAAAAAGCGTGAGTTGCAGGCTTTGGTTGAAGAAATACACCGCTCGTGGCCACTAGATCGTGATTATATGGCGCCACCAACATTTGGCGAGTTGGTGACTCTAGATGCTGGGCTGATTGTTGAGGCGCCGTCCGGTTACGAAGTAGGATACGTGCCGATTGTCGTGAGGCAAGAAGTCGCGATTGTTGGCGAATAATAGCTGAACATTATCTTAGTCGCGCGTATGCTCATTCAGTCAGCGTTCTTAGGAAGCACCTCTTGATTACAGCCTCATCCATCATCCTCATTGCGTCCGCTGTTGCGGCGTCGCAGCAGCAAGAACCCATGTCAGCGGGTTACGAAAAAAGCTATGTCATTCATGCCGAATCGGCGTGGTTAAGCCCTGAAAACAAGATATCGCCTGCATTTATTCAGGTTGCGTCTGGGAAGATTGGCTGGATATCCACTACTGATCAGCGGCGTGAAAAGACCAACATTCTTGGTCAGTCGCAAGGCAAGGGCGCTTTGATTAAAGTAAAAGGCACGCTCGCCCCGGGAATCGTTGACGCCTGGACGTCTTTTTCACCTCAGGGTTACACTTCCGACCGCCAGTCTTCGGCCAAGCGCGATGTTCGAGATTCGCTACCGGTTCAGGTCGAGATTGCCGACCTTCAGCTCTACTCGCAAGTGCTTGCTGCTCGTGAGGCCGGAGTCGCTGCTGTATATCTATCTCCTGGATGGTCTCAGTTGCGCCTTGGCGTTGGTAGTCCGGCCGAGTTCACGGTGCTGGACCTGCCTCAAGTGGCAGGCAAGCCTATGCTGGATTTCGCTATTGGTGCTGCATCAGGAGACCTGTTTTCAGCAACATACAATGGTCAAGAGTTGTATGACGCCTTCGTTGAGGCGCAGGAATGGCGCGATAGCTTCGACGATTACGACACGAAGCTCGAAGAATTTCCCGAAAAGCTAGAGAAGTACCAAGAGAAACTGCAAAAGTTCATAGACGAGCACGGCCCAGACGCCCCTGAAAAAGAAGATGAAGACGAAGAAAAAGAGGCTCCTAAGCCGCCTAAGCGCCCTAAAAGCCCATCAGCGCCTAAGATAAGTGGCCAGCGCGACCTATTATTGGCTGCTATGGACGGTAAGTACGCGGTACGTATTCAGGCCGAGCGCCTGTCTGATATCCGCACGGTTTTGCGTCTTCGTGACCAATTCAACATAGATGTAGTGATTTTGGGAGGCTTTGAAGCAGATTTGCTTGCCGACGAGCTGCGCCTAGCTCAAATCCCGGTGGTGCTCGCCGCCACTCCAAGCCATCACTCAAATGATAATGGTCGCGACTTTTTCAGCCGTTACCAATCTCTGATAGAAGGTGGGGTAAAAGTCGCAATCGCCAGTGGCGGTGCCGACGGTCATCAAATGATGTTGCTTACGCGCGCTGGCGACCTTATTTCACGCGGCGCTGATCCAGCAACGGTTTGGGAATCACTCACGAGTGTGCCAGCAGAAATTCTTGGCATGGGTGACTACGGTTCGCTATCTCGTGGTTCGTCCGCAACGATGTTGTTGTTCGAAGGTAACTCTCCATTCGACGCATCCGCTACTTTCAAAGTGCACAAGCCTAAGTAATATGCTTACAACTCTTTCATTAATTGCTTCATTTGCTTCATTCCCTTTGCTGTCACCAGCACAGCAGCCGGCAACTATTTTGGCGCCGGATGCGATTGTTGCTGCCGACGGTCAATTGCTCGAAGGTTATAAGGTAGTCATCGCCGACGGCAAGATTATCGAAGTCGCTGCCGATCCTAGAACCGCTGGCGTTGAAGTCAGGTTGCACGGAGTTTTGTCGCCGGGCTTCGTTGACGCTTTCGCGCAACTTGGCGCCGAGATCTTTTTGACGGAACAGTCTGACAAGGTTACCCCAGGTCTACTCGCTGTAGATGGCGCCCGCTTGGACTCTGACGCTTGGCAAGAGTTAGCGAAGCATGGTGTTACTTCGGCACACTTAGTTCCTGACCCGACAAACGTGTTGTCTGGCAGCGGGGCTTTAATCGCTACGGCTTCAGAGGCTAGTGTCGCTAAAGTTACGGATGGTCAAACGGTGCAAATCGCATCATTGCTCTCATCATCCGTTAGTGACGGCCGCGTCGGGCCATCATCATTGGCTGGCGCACTCGAAGTATTACACGAGTCCGTTGCCACTCACGGCGCTCGCGCTCTTGGCAGCTTGCCATGGTTTTTCGTTGAAGACGCCGCTGGTACGCGTTCCGTAAAAACCCTAATGGGTGACCTGAACATCAGCAGCGCTAAATTCATTTTGCTCGGTGACCCAGGTGAATACGCCGGTTTGTTCACCGATGAATTAGTCGGTTTGCCAGCATTTGGCATGGGCGAACTCGCTCGGCGTGCAGAACTTTGGCGCCGGATGTCTAAGGCGAACATAAGCGTCGCATTTGGTACGCGCATGTCGAACATCGAATACAACTCTTTGCGGTCGTCAGCAATGGCGTGGTCACGTATCACCCGCGATCCGCAAGCTGCATTTGAAAGCATCACAGTCAACCCTGCAACAATGTTGGGCCGTGACGACATCGGCCGCATCGCGAAAGGCGCGCGTGCCGACCTAGTTCTCTGGAGTGCTCATCCACTCGACGCTCAAGCTCGCGTATTGGCAACAATGATTGCAGGCGAAACGGTCTACCGTGCTGACATCAGCACTAACAACTAATGATTTTTAGCTCACTATTAATAACAACAACGGCATTGCTGATGCAGCAATCGCAATGGACTGTCGACACGGTGCACCTCGGCGACGGCCAAGTTATGCGCGACGTGTTGGTCACCATTAACGACGGTAAGATAACCGCGGTCACGCAGGATGCCGGCGACGATTCGCAATCGATTGCGGGTGCACACATGACTCCGGGTTTGGTCGATGCCTATTCCTATATGGGAGTTGACGGCGCAACCTTGGAAGAGTCGCGTGAGTCGACGGCGTCCTTGAAATTGTCTAACTCGTTGCAATTTGATGCGCCGGCTTTTGGCTACGCACTCAGCGAAGGCGTTACTACGGCTTACGTCTCGCCAGCTTCAATGAACGTTATCGGTGGGCTAGGTTGTATGGTTAAGACCCATGGCGGACAAGCAGCATCGTTGTTTAGCGAAGAGGGCGATGCCGCGCGTTTGCTAGACGACAGCGCAGCATTGAAAGTCACGCTTGGTGGCGATCCGTCGCGGGGCAACCAGACCGGCCGCGGTAAATGGACAACATCGTATACAGCGCGCCGTCCTAATACTCGAATGGGTACTGTTTGGGTAGTGCGCCGCGAATTTTATCGTGCCTTAGAGTATGTTGAATTGCGCGATAGCGGGCAGGTCGCTTACAGCGCCGATCTCGAAGTACTGGCAGCAGCCTTGCGCGGTGACTTGCTAGTGCGTGTTCAGGCGCGCGAAGCTCACGATGCCGAAACGGCCTTACGCCTTCAAGAAGAATTTGGGTGGCCACGCATGGTCATCGAAGAAGCAACTAACACGCATAAGATCAGCAAGATGATTGCGCGCGAGCACGTGGCTGTTGTTACGGGTCCGGCTTACGATTCTTCAAGTCGCGCGATTGCGCGTGGACCGTCTTCAGCTGAATTGGCTTTTGCCGCAGAGCCGGGACAGATTTGCTGTGAAGATTATCACGCGCCGGGCGAAGAGCATCTTAATGAAAGCGGCAAACTAGAATTGAGCGATTTTGCGCTAAGCATGTTGGTCGTGGTCGCGCCACGTTACGAAGCAGCTCCTGGCTTATCGCGCGGGCGCCGCTCTGAAGCATCCGGCTCAACGCCAGCGCTGCCAGCTCTGCTGTCTGAGGCTGGCGTTAAGTTTGCTATGGGCTCAGCCGAAGCGCATGATTCTGTCTTGACCGAATCATCCTTAATTTACCAAGCTCGCCGCGCAGTGCGCTGGGGCTTAGACAAAGACATCGCGCTAAGTTTGATTACTTCAGTGCCCGCACAAATATGCGGACGCGGTGATTCCCTTGGCCAAATTAAAACTGGCTTCGACGCCGACCTCATTTTGTGGTCAGGTGATCCGTTAGATTCTTCATCCATTCCTCTGGTTGTCATTATTGATGGCCAAGTCGTTGCTGACAACCGTTAATAGAAAATGCGTTTACTGACTACTCTTTTAGTTTCATCTTGTTTCGTTGCTAGTGCTGCTGCACAAAGCGGCTCGGTTGCAGTTAAGGCTGCAAAAATTATGCGCGCCGATGGCAGCGTGATAGAACAAGGCACCCTGGTTATAGAAAATGGTCGCATCACCTCAATTGGTGGTAGCGATGTTGAAGTTCCATTCGATGTGTTGCTCAACGAATACCCAACAGCAGTTGTGTTTCCCGGTTTCTTCGAAGCACACTCCAACTCGGGTATGGACCGCGCCAATGAGAACGTGCCACTGGCACCTTTCTTGAACGTAAAAGATTCCATCGACCCGGTATCTTTTTACTTCGAAGACGAACTGCGTGGCGGTACCGTTGCAATCGGCGTGATTCCTGGCAACAACACTGTTATTGGTGGACGCGGGCGCGTAGTTGCTCCTGCCGGAATGACCATCGAGCAAATGACCTTGTCTGATGACATGGGTATGAAGATAGCCATTGGCCCTAAGAGTGGCTGGTCACGTTCGTCGCAACTTGCCGAACTGCGCGAAGCGGTAGACAAGCTTAATTTAGATTTGCGTGAACTCGGCGAGACTCTAACCTATGATGGGAGCGTTCGCGAAGATCGTAAAAAGGCCGGCATCGAAGAAGATGCTGATGTAGCCGACGGCGATATGTGGGATAGTGCAGCGGGTTACATTCGCTTTGGCGATGACTTCACTGGGAAAGACTTGATATCCGAAGAAGATCTAGACGATACCCAACGCGGGATGGTCGACATCCTTAATGGCGACGAACGTCTATGGATTTATGCTCCGAATGCAACCGACATTATGCATGCACGCACGTGGTTAACAGCTCACTCTTTGATGGACCATGCTGTTTTTGTAGTTCGCTCAGCAGCACATAAGGCGTCCGCTGCGCTTAGCGAAATGGGGCGCCCAGTCGTCATCACTGGCGATTTGTGGCATGTCGAAACGAATCCTGTAACCAGAAAGCTCAATAAAACTTTTGCACCTTTGGCCTTCTATAACGCAGGCATTGTGTTCGCAATTTCTTCAGAAGAAGGACGCATGGGGCCAGACCGTTTGGCCTACCAAGCTGCGATGTGTGTGCGCGAAGGTGTGCCGCGCAAGGCTGCATTGGCGTCGGTGACAACGAACCCAGCTAGCTTCTGGGGAATGAGCGAAGAGCTTGGTGATTTTAACGAAGGGGCTGACGGAACATTCGTGGTCTTCGACCGTGACCCTTTGCATGCACAATCCAAAGTTCTTGAAGTGTATGTCCGCGGTGACAGAGTTTATGATCGCAAAGAAGACACGCGATTGCAGCGCCTAGAGGAGGGCACTAAGTAGTGAGATTAATTAAATTATTCATAGCTGCCTGCGTAGCTAGTTTGTTGGCGACGGCTGCGGTCGATGCCCAGGCTTATCATGCCGCAGTAATCCATCAACCCGGAGTAGATGCCATTGAGGATGGTTACTTAGTGGTTGACTCGGGCAAAATCATTGGCGTGTTTACTGCCGATCAACTGCCCCCACTCATGCCGGTTATCGAACTCGGTGACGCGCACCTGATGCCAGGCTTGGTTGCCGCCGATTCGACAATCAGCGGCGCAAGTAACAATACTGATTTGTCGTTAGCGGCTCACCATATGGCTTTTGATAATTACGACCCATGGTTAGATTATTCGAAGGTTCTTGAGCATGGCGTGACCACGGTTTACTTATCACCCGACCGTTCACGCTTGATAGGCGGACGTGGCGCCGTTGTAAAAACTGCAGGCGAGAAGCGCGTGGTTAATCCACGATCTGATTTGTTAGTGAACCTAACAGACAGTGCGCTTAATCCACCTGATTACTTCCGCCCACCCATACCTCCGACAGCTGAAAATCCGTTGTTGCCAGCAGAGAGGCAAGCGCCAACAACACGCCCCGGCGCGATGCGCGCATTGCGCTCAGCGATTGCTGGCGAGCCAGACTCATCGGGCTTAGCGAATCAGCGTGGTTTGCAAGAATGGAAAGCTAGTGCGCAACCTTTGCGCATTATGGCAGACAATGCCGACCAAGCGCGTGCAGCTTTACAGATTGCCGACGAATGGAATAGCCCGGTGGTGTTGCAAGGAATGGCATCCGCGTCGCTTGAAAATTATCAAGCGCTTGAAACTAGCGCCAAAATAACTTTGCTAGAAGTACCCATGTATTCTAGCCTTAGCGGAGGCGTGTCACGCCTCGACGATGGCTTGATTGAAGCTGTGGCCGCCAATTCGTCCATCGCCCTTAAGGCCGGACGCAACGCTTCTTGGGTGTTGTTATTCGAAGCAGCGAGCATCGCCAGCGGTATGGGTTTAAGCGATGGTGCAGCCTTGCAAGCGATCACTTCAATTCCTGCACACGTGCTTGGTGTTGAAGACCGTGTTGGCCAATTGCGAGCCGGCTTTGATGCCGACTTTTTAGTTCTTGATGGCGCGCCACTTGATCCTGCTAGCTCGGTTCGCCAAGTTTACATCGATGGCGAACGCGTCTGGAACCGTGAAAGCCTAGACGCACTCGATACTGATGCGGTAGTTGTGCGTGCGGGCACGTTATGGACGGGTGATGGTGCTGCGCTTAGCGGCGGCGTCGAAGTTCTGATGCAGGGCGGACGCATTGTCGCTGCCGGACATCAGGTTCCGCATCCGATGGGTGCGCGTATTATTGAGGCTGGTGATGACGCTCATATTACTCCGGGCTTTATCGATGCCAAGGGTTACGTTGGTATGACTAATGGCACTCGTTTGCCGTCCAACATAAGTATCGCGCGTCTGGCTGATTCATCATTCTATGCCCAAGCTTGGCAGTATGTTGCCCGTCAAGGGGTTACTTCGGTTGTAGTCGGTTCATCGCGTTATGAGAAATACGGCACCCGCGCCGAGGTTATTAAAACCGCTGCGCAAGGCGATAGCCAATCAGGTTTGGATGGCGACGCTGTAGTGTTCTTTGATGCGAGCACCCGTGATCATGCTAAGGCTTCTGACTTAGATTCTTTGCTGAAGAGAGGTAAGAAGTATGCCGATAGCTTTACTGCGCATGCCGACGAGTACGCCACATGGCAAAGTGAAGACGCTTCTAAAGCGAAAACGGCGCGTCAAGAAAGTGAGCGCGAGTTACGCATACGTTTAGCGCAGAGCGTAGACGCTGGGAAGGAGGTTGTCGAAGAAGATGTCGCTGGTGAAGAAGGCGACGGCGCAGAAGAAGAGGAAGAAGAAGAAACTGAAGAAGAGGTCGCTGCTGTAGACCCCATAAACGGAATGTGGGAGGGGACTATCGAGCACGAGATGATTCCTGAGCCCGTAACTATCAATGTTTTCTTGCATCACGAAGGCAAAGATGTGACGGCTGTTTTGAGTTCACCTGATGATCCTTCTGGAGAGACCCTAGAGGTTGAGGGCGGCATTTACGAAAATGATACTATTCATTTTGAAATGCCTACCGAAGTGGGCCAATTGATGGTTGACTGTATTCTCGATGCGCCAGATGCGATGAGCGTCTCGATTGGGCTAGCTGGCATCGGTGGTGTTGATTTCACGATGGAGCGTATCGAGGTCGAGCAAGCGGGTGACTTTAAGCCAAAGAAGAAAAAGTCAAAAGCTGACGCTGGTCCTGCTGCGCCTGATAAAAACAATGACCTTGAAGGTATGCGCGCTTTGTTTGAGCAGCGCGGTGTGGCGGTGGTTAAAGTTTCACGCATCGACGAAGCCGCTGAAGCGATTGCTGCTTTCGCGAAATACGAAATTCCGATGAACTTGATGGGTCTCGCGTACAGCGCCGAACTCGGTGATTTACTGCGCGGCAGTAATGTGGGTCTCTTGCTTTCTGCCGATACCGTTTCACGCGTTGGTGGCGTCGACTCAGTGCCGGTTACCATGATTAATGCTGACGGCATCGCGACTGCGTTTTACAGCAACTCGCAGAATGGTTCTGCGACGATAGCGCAAGCATTAAGCTTGGCGACAAGTTATGGCTTAGGCGCTGAGCAAGCATTAGCCTCGCTAACCTCGCAAGCCGCTGACGTGCTTGGTGTTAGTGACAAGATTGGACGCATCAAAGCCGGTCTTGATGCCGACATCGTAATCTTTAGTGGCGCGCCGTTTGATTTGCGCTCACAAGTGCAAACTGTTTTTGTTAATGGCAACGAGGTGCCTCGTAACTAATGTTTTCTTTACTACTAGTATTCGTCGCTGCACCACAGCAAGTCGATGACACCACGGTTTATTTCGCTTCAAAGGTTTACACGGCCGATGAGCAGGGCATGATCAATAATGGCGTGGTCATCACCAAAGGCGATAAAATTGTTTACGTGGGCAAGCGCTCTGATATCGAAATTGAAGATGGCGTTACCGTTGTCGACCTTGGTCGTAACTGGCTTGTTCCTGGTTTGGTCGAGCCGCACAATCATATTGCAGGTAGCCTGAGAGATCTAAACGACATGGTCTTCCTGACAAACCCCGAACTGCAAACTGCTGAAGTTGTAGTGCCTAACAATCCAATGATGCGCGACGCCGTTGCGGGCGGTATTACCAGTGCGCTGTTCATTCCTGGGTCAGGCTCGAACATGGGCGGTTTCGGCATGTTGGTTAAGACTGCGGGTGGCGACACTGTTGAAGAAGTAACAGTGCGTGGCCCAGGTTCCTTGAAAGTGGCGCAAGCGGGTAACCCTGAGCGTTATTCCTTCGGCGTAGGTCGCGCTTTAA